>CAZEWD010000357.1:0-2727 GCA_964515725.1 uncultured Binatia bacterium (SeqCode) | reverse complement strand
TTGATGTTTCCACTCATTCCACCGTTGGCATTCAGCCGATTGCGATCGTCCAGCACGAGCGGAGGCTTCTCATCGGGCCCACCAACGAGAAGACTCTGAGACAATGCATCCAACCAACTATTGTAACTGGGCCAGATCCGGCCCTTTATCGTATTTCCCTTTTCATCCTGCAGGACCGGTGGATCTTGGAAGAACTGCTCGAAGTCGAGGCAAACATGACTCTCGCGCACGGCACGTGACGTGAGTGCAACGGCCAGAGTCACCTTTCCATCCAGCTCGCTTCCCAACCGTGTCAAGGCACGCGCAAGATGCAGATCTACCCGGGAAATGTACTCGATCTCACACAGCTTCTCGAGGCTGATCACCGGATGCCTCCAGCAAAAACCTCGGACAGCCCCTGCACCAACGCCCACGGCGGCCGGTCGGCGAAGATCCCGTTTCCCGCTGCATAGTCCGGCGACATGCCGCGCAGGAACAGGTAGTACACACCGCCGAAATCCCGCTCATACTCGTAACCCGGCAGCCGGTGCTTCAGGTATCGATGCAGTGCGACGGTGTAGAGATGATACTGTAACGTGTAGTGATGCCGGAGCATCTCGGGCCACAGACGCTCGGGCGTGTAGGCGCCGGGGTCCGGACCGAGATGGTTCGACTTATAATCTGCGATGTACCAGCGCCCGTCGTGTCTGAACACCAGATCGATGAAGCCTCTCAGAAAACCCTGCAGGCCCCGGAATCCGAGCTGGGCAATGCGCGCCGCCGTCTTGGGCCCGATCGGCGTTCGCCCGTACTGGTCAAACACCCGCGCCAGATGCTCGGGTAACACACCGCAACCGCGCTGCACACCAGCGCATCCGGTAGCGTCTTCACCGGCCGGATCAGGGAACGAAGCTGTGGACTCTACCGGTAGCAGAAACTCCATCTCGGTAAGGCGCTGTGTCTCAGGGATGTCACGCAAGCGCAGACCCGACGGATCGAGCGGCGTGTCGAGGATCTCACGCAGTGAACTCACAACCACATCAGCCCAGCGAGTCTCCAGGTCCTGGTACTCGAGTGCCTGGATCACCTGCTCCCGGAGGACCGTCGCGTCGTCGGCTGGGTCCAGCTTCTCGAGAACGTGGTGGAGGAATTGTCCCACTCGTGTGCCGGCCGGGAATTCGTGCAACCGGATCGGTTCTTCGTTGGTGGGTTCCGGAGGCGGCGCCGGTCCGCTCATGTCGTAGTCGACACCTTCACTGGCCGGCTCGCCGACTGACGTCGTTCGAATCAGGCTGCTAAAACTCGCGGTGCGCCAGCTCCGATCGATGATGCGTTCGACGGTGCGACAGGCGATGGAACCGGCTGCGGATTCCGCGGGCACCACTGGGCTGGCCATCTCACGCGCCAGGGTGCGCAACGCAATCGTTCCCTCAGCGCGGGCAACCAGTTGCTTCAGGTCATCGAGCATGGCCTGATCGTCTCCCGCCTTCATGAGAGTCTGGATACGAGCGGCACGTTCCTTCCAGGATTCCGCCATTCCCGGCTGTGCGTGCAGCACATACGCCAGAGCGCTCGACTGGCCATCCGAGAAGGCACCCCAAACCACAGTGCAGCGATGTTTTGCCCGGGTGAGCGCAACATACAGGAGGCGGAGATTCTCGGCGGCGCTTTCCTCCATGGCTCGTTGTACCGAGCCGTCAAAGGGCGGAATACCAAGATCCAGTTTCAAACGGTACCGATCGTCCGGGTCGTGGAATCGGGGCATCCGCTGGTCTTCCTTGTGCAGCAGAGGGGAATCCCAAAGAAACGGACAGTAGACGATCGGGTATTCCAACCCCTTGCTCTTGTGAATCGTCACAAGCTGCACCGCGGAATCGTCACTCTCGAGCCGGATCTGAGCCGCCTCGCGAGCCAGATCAGCGCTCGCCATTTCGTCCGTCATCATCCGATCGAACCAACGGATCAGTCCGTCGGGACTCAGCCGCCCCTCGATCCCGGCAGAATGCAGCAACTCTGCAAGATGCAAAACATTGGTGAGCCGGCGCTCGCCATCGATCCATTCGAGCAATCGCGGCACGACCTGCTCGCCATCGAGCAGGCTGCGAAACGCCGTCATGAATCCACGCGTACGCCAGATCCCATTCCAGTCCTGGAACTTCCGAAGCCATTCGTCCCAGGCCTGTTCATCTTCCTGCAGGGCCGCGAGTTGACTGGCGGTACGACCGAGAATTCGTGTCACAAGAGCCGCACGCACAGCCGGAGCATCGCCCGGATCCGCAATCGCGCGGATGATTCGCCCGATCTCCTCCGCCTCATTGCTCGAGAAAACGCTGCTCTCACTCTGCAGCGCACTGGGTACGCCCAGTGCTCGGAGAGCATCCTGGACGGCCCGGCTCTGTTTGTTTTTCCGGCACAGAACCGCAATGTCGGAATACGTGACGGGTCGCCCGCCGATGGTCGCCCCCGAAGCCACGAAACGCACGATCTCGGCCGCAATCAGATGGGCGATCGACTTGTTCGCCCATGTTTTTGTGATGAGTCCCCGAGCGCCTTCTACACCGGTACGGGTACAGAAGAGCACTTCAAACGGAGCACGATCGGGCTGTGGATCGACAAAGCGATCGGCCTGGACCGCTGACACCCGATGATAGGGGATACCGCGCAACAAGAATGGGGCGTCACAATCACCGAACAAGTGATTGATCGCCGTAATCAGCCGGGGATCGGAGCGCCAGTTGCGCCGCAGCG
>CAZEWD010000356.1:0-2730 GCA_964515725.1 uncultured Binatia bacterium (SeqCode) | reverse complement strand
CGGTCGCGTTGGGGGTGCATTCGCTGTATGAATGGGCGAACCCCGAACATGTCGCTCAGGATGTGCTGCTGCAACGCAAGAGTGCCTACCTGAATGTCCCCTTCTTCCTGGGGCGTGCGGTGTTCTATTTCATCGTCTGGAACCTTTTCGTTACAGCCCTGAGCCGCTGGTCGTTGCGGCAGGATGAAACGAAGGACGAGAAGCCTCTGCTGCGTCTGGAAACACTCAGCCGTGGCGGTCTGGTCGCCGTCGGTTTGACCTTCAGCTTTGCCGCGATCGACTGGGCGATGTCCCTCGAACCCCAGTGGTTTTCCACATTGTATGCGATTCTGGTGCTGGGTGGCTGCTTGATGAGTGCCATGGCATTCATGATCCTCATCGCTGCCGTGCTTTCTTTGCGGGGGCCGCTCGAGCAGGTCATCCAACGCGGGCAGTTCCACGACCTTGGCAAACTTTTGCTCGCCTGGGTGATGCTGTGGGCCTACTTTTCCTTCTCTCAACTGCTCATCATGTGGTCGGGGAACCTGCCCGAAGAGATACCGTGGTATCTGAAACGGATGGCTGGTGGTTGGGAGTATGTCGGCATCATCCTGGTACTCTGCCACTTCGTCCTGCCGTTCGTGCTGTTGCTGTCCAGTGATATCAAGCGCAACGCCAAACTGTTGGCGCCCCTTGCTGCCTTCATTCTGTGCGTCCGCTCCATTGAAGTATTCTGGTTGATCACACCAGCCTTTTCCCCGGAGCGGATTTCTGTGCACTGGATGGATCTCACGGCACTCTTTGGTGTCGGCGGCGTCTGGATCTGGGCTTTCGTCGGGCAGTTGAAGACACGGCCGCTGATCGCGGTGAACGATCCATCGCTGCCGGTGGGATCGCCGGGAGGTCACCACTAATCATGAGCGCGCATCCATCAGAGCCCGCCGTGACTCCGCCGGGCAATTACGAACGGGCCGATTTTCCCACAAGGCCGATTCTCGTTTCGCTCGCCGCGATGTGTGCGATTGTCATCTTCGTTTTTCTCGCGATGTACGCTCTGGGCAGAGGTTTCGTTGCCTACTCCGTACGGACTGGCCCGAAAGCGAATCCACTTGCCGCGAGCGCTCCCCAGTTGCCTCCGGCGCCGCGGCTGCAGAACGCGCCGACCAGGGATATCGCACAGATGCGAGCCGCAGAGGACGAAGTCCTGAACCACTACGCATGGTTGGACAAGCAGGCCGGCACCGTACGGATCCCGATCCAGCGGGCGATCGATCTGCTGGCGGAACGCGGCTTGCCGTCCCGGACGAGTGGCGGGGGAAATCAATGAGGTCGATCGGACCGATTGCCGTGGCTCTGCTGGCCGGATGGGCGTCGATGGCGTGGGCAAACGCCGAGACCATCCAACCGACCGGGATCCTGCGCGACGTCGAATTCGAGCAGCGTTTGAATACGCGGATTCCACTCGACCTCTCATTTCGCGACGAGAGCGGCAAGGCGGTACAATTGCAGGATTATTTCGGCAAGAAGCCGGTGATCCTGTCCCTGGCGTATTACGAATGTCCGATGCTCTGTACGTTGGTCCTCAATGGCCTCATCAGTGCGTTGCGTGTGATTCCCTTCACTCCGGGCAAGGAGTTCGAGATCGTCACCGTCTCTTTCAATCCGCAGGAGAGCCCTGAACTCGCGGCTGCCAAGAAGGCGAATTATTTGAAGGAATTCAATCGACCGGGCGCTGGGGCGGGTTGGCATTTCCTGACGGGTGATGAGGCGTCGATCCGTACCTTGACCGAGACGGTGGGTTTCAAGTACGCGTGGGATCCCGCAACCAAACAGTACGCGCATGCCGCCGGAATCATGGTGGTGACTCCGGAGGGGCGCCTGTCACGCTATTTTTATGGTGTTGAATTTTCACCACGTGATCTGCGGTTGGGTCTTGTAGAAGCAGCGGAGGGCAAGATCGGGAATCTCGTCGATCAGTTTCTTCTCTATTGTTATCAGTACGATCCCGCAACCGGGAAATACAGCACGGCAGCCCTTCTGAGTATTCGGATCGGTGGGATTGTCACGGTTGTCCTGCTGGCATCCTTCATCCTCTTCATGCTGCGGCGCGAACGCCGCGGACAGGGAGGGGCAGGCGGGCTGCACCTGGGTGGCCGCATTGGTCATCAGGCGTAAGCGGAGCGTTCACGCGGCATGAACTCGAATTTCACCTTCCTACCGGAGCAGGCCTCCACCATCGCAGGCAGTGTGGATGGCCTGTACCTCTTCCTCGTCGCGGTCAGCGGCTTCTTTGCCACCCTGATCGCCGTGATGATCCTCTTCTTCGCGGTACGGTATCGTCGCCGTTCGAAAGATGAGCGGCCGGAACAACTCCATGGCTCGCTGGCCCTGGAATTGACATGGACGATCATTCCATTTGCCATCACCATGGTGATGTTTTTCTGGGGTGCCCAGGTCTATCTGACGATGGCACGTCCGCCTGATAACGCCATGGAAGTCTACGTCGTCGGCAGACAGTGGATGTGGAAACTGCAGCACAAGGAGGGCAAACGGGAGATCA
This sequence comes from uncultured Binatia bacterium (SeqCode), assembly GCA_964515725.1. GTDB lineage: Bacteria > Desulfobacterota > Binatia > HRBIN30 > HRBIN30 > CAZEWD01. The sequence continues at coordinate 191 of CAZEWD010000356.1, read as the reverse complement.
ACGAATTGCACGTTCCCGTGAACCAGCCCGTCAAGCTTACGATCACTTCAGAAGACGTGATCCACAGCTTTTTCGTTCCTGCTTTCAGTATCAAGCAGGATGCCATCCCCGGTCGCTACACGAGCGCCTGGTTCGAGGCGACGAAGATCGGTACCTATCATCTGTTCTGTGCCGAATACTGCGGCACGGAA
>CAZEWD010000355.1:0-2732 GCA_964515725.1 uncultured Binatia bacterium (SeqCode) | reverse complement strand
GCTCCACTCCAGACGGATGATCGTCCGGCAACCGGGGCCTGGAGCGCAAGGCTCCATCACTGACACGCTCAGATTTCCAGCAAGAGACGCGCTGGATCTTCGAGCCGTTCTTTCAACTTTACGAGGAATGTCACCGCCTGTTCGCCGTCGATCAGGCGATGATCGTAGGATAGTGCCACATACATCATGGGACGGACGACGACCTGGTCGTCCACGACGACGGCACGCTTTTCGATCTTGTGCATTCCCAGGATCGCGCTCTGTGGCGGATTCAGGATCGGCGTCGACAAGAGAGAGCCGTAGACGCCGCCATTCGAGATCGTGAAGGTGCCCCCACTCAGATCGCTGATTGCAAGTTTCGCATCGTGCGCCAACCCCGCCAGTCTCACGATCTCCTTTTCAATCTCGGCAAACGTCATCTGATCGGCGTTGTGCACGACAGGGACTACGAGACCACGATCCGTACCAACGGCGATCCCGAGATGGACATGTTTGTGGTAGACGACATCGACACCGTCGATCGAGGCGTTCACCACCGGCAACTCCCTCAACGCGGCAACACACGCCCGGGAAAAAAAGGACATGAACCCAAGTCCGACACCGTATTTCTGCTTGAAGCGATCCTTGTACTGCGCGCGCAGCGCCATCACCGCGCTCATGTCGATCTCGTTGAATGTGGTGAGAATCGCCGCTGTCTGCTGCGCCTGAACGAGTCGATCCGCAATTCGCTTGCGCAGGTAGGTCATCGGCACGCGCTCTTCGTCGTCGCTCGAGGATGGAAGCGCCGGCCGGATCATCGGCGGAGCAGCGGATTCTGGCAACGACGCCACCCCTGGGGGAGGTGCTGCAACCGCCGGTGTTGCCGGTTCCCGCTCCAGATACACCAACACGTCTGCTTTGGTGAGACGCCCTCCTTTGCCGCTGGCGGGCACGGCAGATGGATCCACGCCATGCTCCTCAACGAGCCGGCGCACCGCAGGGCTGAGCGGGACTTCGGGAGCCGCCACCGCTGGAGATGCCGCCGCTGCCGCCGGTGGGATGGCGGGGCTCGGTGTTCCGACTTCCTTTTTCGACGGACCTTGCGTGCCGGTAGCCGTTTCAACCATGGCGACGATTTCTCCCACCTGAACCGTCGCACCCTGGGGTTTGAGAATCTTCAAACGGCCCGCCGACACGGCGGGAATCTCGATACTGGCCTTGTCCGTTTCGAGTTCCAGCAACGGATCGTCCACCGCTACGGACTCTCCATCCTGCTTGATCCAACGAAGGATGACGCCTTCGTTTACCGACTCACCGAGAGTCGGAATCCTGACTTCAGCGGACATGACTCCTCCGCAACGCGTAATTCAGCAAATCTGCCTCCTCGGTTTTGTGCACCTTGTATAACCCGGTGGCCGGACTCGCTGCCGGACGGCGCCCCGCATACCGGACACGCCGCCGGCCCGCCATATTGCGCAGCAGGTCGCTTACGTACGTCCAGGCCCCCATATTGGCCGGCTCTTCTTGTGTCCACACGATTTCCGCCTGATCCGGATACATCCTGAGGATGGCTTCTGTTTCCTTGAACGGAAACGGGTAGAGCTGTTCGATCCGCAGGATCGCAATGTCCTCGATGTCACGTTCACGGCGCGCGTTCAGCAAATCATAGTAGATCTTGCCGTTGCAAAAGATTACGCGCCGGACCTTGTTCGGATCGATCGGGTCGATCTCGGGCAAGATCGTCTGGAACGACCCGTCGGTAAACTCACGTAGCGACGATACACACAACTTATGGCGCAACAGGCTCTTGGGGCTCATGACGATGAGCGGCTTTCGGAAGTTGCGATGGATCTGGCGGCGCAGAGCATGGAAGTACTGTGCCGGTGTGGTGAAGTTGCACACCTGAAGATTGTCTTCCGCGCAAAGCTGCAAAAAGCGCTCGAGCCGTGCACTCGAATGTTCAGGCCCCTGCCCTTCGTACCCATGAGGCAGGAGTAGAACCATTCCGTTCATTTTCTGCCACTTCGACTCGGCAGAGGAAATGAACTGGTCGATGATCACCTGGGCCCCGTTGGCAAAATCACCGAATTGTGCCTCCCAGAGCACGAGATTGCGCGGGTCGGCTGAACTGAAACCGTACTCGAAGCCGAGTACCGCCAGTTCCGACAACATGGTGTCGATGACGGTGAATCGGCCCTGCTGGGGATCGAGATGATCGAGCGGGACGTAGCAGGCGCCATTGACCATATCGCGCAGCAGGGCATGCCGGTGACTGAACGTGCCGCGGCCACTGTCCTGTCCCGCAAGACGAACATGGGTGCCTTCCAGGAGCAAAGAACCGAACCCAAGCATCTCGGCGCAACCCCAGTCGATCTGCGCCCCCTCACGCACCATCTCGGAACGCTGCTCCAGGAGCTTCTTGACCTTGGGATGAATCGCAAAGTCGGCTGGCACCTGGGCCACCGTCTCGGCGATCCGGATCAGCGTCGGTGCGGGCACGGCCGTATGGGCGCTCCAGTCGTCACCGGCCCAGCGCAGGCCGTTCCATATTCCACCAAGTGCGAACTCCTGCTGGCGCGGCATGAAGTCCCGGGGGTGATTCAGTGCGTTATCGAAGATCTCTCGTATGGCTACCGAGTTCTGCTGAATCTCTTCCTCGCTGACCACACCATCGGCAAGCAACCGGTTCGCATAGAGGGTCCGCACGGTCGGATGTGCGTGGATCTCGCGGTACATGGTCGGCTGGGTGTACG
>CAZEWD010000354.1:0-2734 GCA_964515725.1 uncultured Binatia bacterium (SeqCode) | reverse complement strand
ACGTGGTCCTGCCGCAACACACCGCGACGTTTCCTCTCCTCGGAGAACTCTCCCCATTCGGGCTTCTCGTGGCAGCGACGGTCGCATTGATCCTCATTTACGGAGTCCTCGGCCTCATCCAGGTGTGGAACAATTTCACCACGATCTCCATCGGCCAGGGGATGGTGAACGACCTGCGCAGTAGCGTCTACCAGCACCTGCAGCGCCTCTCTTTGTCGTTTCATACCCGCGCCGCGGTCGGAGATCTCATCCATCGGGTCACGGGCGAAACCTATGCGATCCAGACCCTCGCCATGAACGGCCTGTTCCCGGTGCTGGCAGCGGTCCTCCTGCTGTGCGGTATCTTCGTGGTGATGGTTCGTCTCGACTGGCTTCTCACCGTCGTTGCACTGGCCGTATGTCCGATTCTGGCCATCGCCATCGCTGTCACGAACCGGCGCATCGCGGAGGTCGCCCAAACGGCTCGGGAACGCGAAAGCAGCGTCTACCAGGTGGTGCAGCGTGGTATGAGCGCCATCAAAGTCGTCCAGGCGTTCACCAAGGAAGAGGAAGAGCACCGGGACTTCGTTGCGCACAGCGCTGCCAGCCTGCGCAGCACGCTCGCCCTCTACACACTGCAAACGACCTATGGCGCCGCAAGCAATCTCCTCCTGGCGCTCGGCACCGCCGCCGTCCTGTGGATCGGCGCACAACGGGTCTGGAAGGGGACCATCACCACCGGCGAACTGGTCGTGTTCCTGAGCTATCTGGCCTCCTTGTACGCTCCCATCAATTCGATGATCCAGACCTACGGCACCGTGCAAGGAGCGCGAGCCGGACTACGGCGGGTTCTGGAACTGCTCTCCACCGAACCGGCGATCCGTGACGGGCAGGAGGAGTTCCCTACCCCACCACGCGGATCCGTCCGCATCGAGAAGGTGTCGTTCGGCTACACCGCCGGCAAGAACACTCTCCACGACATCAGCGTCACCGCGAACCCGGGTGACATCGTGGCCATCGTCGGGCCGACCGGCGCTGGCAAGAGCACCCTGGTCAGCCTCATCTCTCGTTTCTATGAGCCAACGCAGGGCCGTGTTTGCATCGACGGGATCGACATCCGGCGCCTCAAGTTGAAAGCTCTCCGGCAACAGATCAGCATGGTTCTCCAACCGCCAATCGTTTTTCCCCTGACGGTGCGGGAGAACATCGCCTATGGGCGGCCGGAGTCGACTCTGGAGGAGATCCGCCGCGCCGCCGGAATGGCACAGGCACACAGTTTCATCGAAAAACTGCCACAAGGCTACGACACCGTGATCGGCGAACAGGGCGCAACGATCTCCGAGGGTGAACGCCAGCGCCTGACCATCGCCCGGGCTCTGCTACGTGATGCTCCCATCCTCATCCTCGACGAGCCGACCAGCTCCGTCGACACGGCGACGGAAGCGGCCATCATGAGAGCACTCGAAGCCGTCATGCAGGGGCACACCACGTTCGTCATCGCACACCGCCTCAGTACCGTGCGCCGGGCCACACAGATCCTCGTCCTACGCGACGGCCAGATCGTCGAACGCGGAGATTTCGCTTCCCTGATGGCGAGCAAGGGTTTTTTCCACTCCCTCTATTCGGGACAGAGTCCCGAGTCGCCACCCCCGGCACCGGAATGAAAGTCGTTGTCTCAGGGCTTTTGGCCACCTACCCCCTTGGCGGTGTCGGCTGGGATTATCTGGCCTACGTGAGTGGATTCGTGCGACTCGGTTGCGAGGTCCTTTATCTCGAAGACACCGGGCAATGGCTCTACGATCCGCAGGCAGGAACATTCACCGAGGACGTCCGCTCCCATATTCCCTGGCTGGTCGATACCCTCTCCCGCGCCGGCGAGGTGATGCGCACACGGTGGTCGTTACGCGCCCCCGATGGCTACTACCATGGATGGCCCCTCGCCGATGTCGAACGTTTCTGCAATCAGGCCGATCTGTTCCTCAACGTCTCCGGCGCATGTTGGCTGCGCGACGAATACCGGGGCGCCCGGTGTCTGGCCTATCTGGATTCAGACCCCTGCTACAGTCAGGCGAAGTTGCAGGCCGCCGAGAGAGGCGTCGCCACCGAAGATGAATTGTTCTCCGTCGGCCTGATTCGATCGCACCAGCGTTTTTTCACGTTCGCGGAGAACTTCGGAAAGACGGATTGCGCCATTCCATCTTGCGGTCTCGACTGGCAGACAACGCGCCAGCCGATCGTCCTGGATGATTGGCCCGTGCGGTTTACACCCGAGGCGGAGTCCTTCACGACAGTGATGTCCTGGAAGACCGACGTCACACTACCCAGTATCGATCAGGTGCAATATGGCGGAAAGGACGTGGAATTCCGGCGTTTCATCGATCTGCCGCGGCACACTTCCGCACGACTGGAGGTAGCTCTTTCCGGCGCAGCACCGGTGGAGGAACTGCGGAGCCACGGTTGGCAGATCGTCGATGCCTATCCCCGGTCACGCACGCTCGACAGTTACCGGGATTACCTTGGTGATTCCCGCGGCGAGTGGAGCATTGCCAAAAATGCCTACGTTGCCAGCCGTAGCGGCTGGTTCAGCACGCGCAGTGCCGCCTACCTCGCGCTCGGCAAGCCGGTGGTCGTGCAGGATACTGGGTTCCGGCCCTACCTGCCGACGGGTGACGGTGTCTTCGCCTTCGACACGATTGAAGAGGCCGTGGCAGGGTTGCGTGCCATCGACGAAAATTATCGCCATCACTGCGAAGCG
>CAZEWD010000353.1:0-2740 GCA_964515725.1 uncultured Binatia bacterium (SeqCode) | reverse complement strand
AGCAACGTAATGCCGTAACTCCGTTGACTGATGTATAAAGGCAGGCGGAACAACTCCCACTGGTACTGCCGTGCCACGACGGCGCAAATCCGGTAACCGATGAGGAACCCCACCGGTATGGCGATCAGTGTGAGAATTGCCTGCTCGCCGAGGAGCATGAAGGAGACCTCCTGGCGCGTGAATCCCAGAACACGCAGACTGGCCAGTTCCCGGGCACGTTCGGAAAGTGCGACGCGTGTGGCATTGTAGACGATGGCGATCGCGATCAGTGTCGAGAACACAACCAGCACGGTCGTGAAAATACCCATATTGCGTGCCACGGTTTCCTCGAAGCTGCGGAGGGCTGCCTCGCGAATGGCAATCCCTCCAACCACAGGCATCCGCTTCAACTCCGTATAGAGACCGGTTGCCGCTGACGGTTCGACCGCGAGAAATGCGCCCGATGCGACCCCGCCGTCTCGCATGAGATGGGCAAGCTCCCGGTTGTCGATGTACGCCGAGAGGCCGACGAGTTCGTCTACGGTTCCCGCCACGGTCACCGCGCGTCGCGCCCGTTCTCCTTCCAGCACTTCGACGCGGATCGTGTCGCCACGTGTCACTCCCAGGATCTCGGCCAATTTGGTCGTGAGGAGAACACCATCCGGTGGTACCTCGAGTTGTCGCAAACGGGCGTCGACGAGTTTGTGCAACTGTGTCGAAGGCTCCAGGCCGACCAGCGAAGTGAGATGATCACGATGCTCGAAACGCAGTCGCACCGGAACTGTGCGGTAGGGTTCTGCCCGCAGCACGCCGGGTAGACGCGCAAGTTCGTGCTGTACACGTGGCGGCAGAGGGTTGTGGAAGGCGACGGTTACCGAGTCGCGCTGGACGAGGCGAAACTGTACGTCGGCGATATACTGAACCGCATCGACGAAATACCGGCCGACGAGCAGAATCGCCACACCCGAGCCGATCCCGAGGATCGATAGGGTGGCCCGAATCGGCCGGCGCGCAATGTTGCGGCTGATCATGCGTAGTGGTGACGGCATGTACCGCAGCAGGAGAACGTCGAGGCGGCTGCTACGGAAACGTGCTGGTGGCTCCGGACGCATAGCTTCCGCCGGTGGCAGAAGCAGAGCACGGCGTACCGCTGCGAGGGCCCCCAACAGTGCAGCACCGCCCGCAATCGCAAGGGAGAGCCCGACGGCGGAAAGTCCGACCTCGAAGCGTAGAACCGGAAAGCGGTAGAACTGCACGTACATGCGGTTCACCAGGTAACCCAACCAGAGCCCCACGCCTGTGCCGAGGACCCCTCCGCCGGCAGTCACCACGGCGGCAAACTCCAGATAGTGCAGAGCGATCCGAAGGTGCGTGTAGCCGAAGGCCTTGAGCACCGCGATCTGCTCCCGTTGCATGCTGACCAACCGGGAGAGGACGATGTTGATCAGAAAAGCCGCCACACCAAGGAAGATCGCGGGCAGAATCGTGCCTGTGACCCGGTTCTGGGCAATCTCGTCCGACAAAAAGCGGTTCGAGATCTGGTCTGCCCGTCCGTAGGCACCCAACCCTCCGTAGGGTTCGAGCAGACGATCGAGGTGAGAGATCACGTCTGTCTCACTGGCGCCAGGTGCCAGTGACAGCACGACATCATTGAAAGCGCCGTCCAGGTCGAATGCCGGTCCCATGGCGTCACGACTCATCCACAGAACACCGAAGCGACGGTTGTCCGGAAAGATGTCGGAGCCGCGGATCTCGTAGACGTATTCAGGACACAGAACGATACCGACGACCGTCAGTTGCTGCCAGCGTCCGTTGAGAATTGCTCCGATCCGGTCGCCGATATCGAGGTGATTTGCGAGGGCAAAGGCCTCACCGACCAGGACTTCATCCCGCCGTCCGGGTTCGATGTAGCGACCGCGCCTTAGGTAAAGATCGTTCAAGACCGGTGCGTGGTGCTCGGGGATCGAAACCAGCCGTCCGGTAGCCGGTTCCTGCAATCCGGGGACATCGAGTGTGACGTCGAAGACGATGCGGGTCTGGACGGCACCGACCCCCGGTAGTGCTGCAATCCTTCCTGCCAACGTTTCCGGCGCTCGTTTCAATGTGGCGAAAATGTCGGGGAAGCGGAAATCGCTGTAGTAACTCGCCTGTGACAGAAGCAGCGAATCGTAAGCCGTGCGTGTGGTAAGGAAGACCGCCACGCCGCACGCCACCACGAGGCTGACGGCAATCATCTGGCCGCGCAGGTAGTAGAGATCGCGCAGGAGCTTGCGGTCGAGTGCCGTCATACCGCCTCACCACTGTAATTCAGATGGTTGTGCGCGTTGGGCATTGCGCGTCACGTCGATGATTTGTCCGCTACGCAGGCGCACCACGCGATCGGCCATCGCGGCAATGGCCACATTGTGTGTGATGACGGCAACTGTCGTGTGCAACTCGCGATTGACGTGTGCGAGGACCTCCAGCACGAGCTTCCCGGTCTCGTAATCGAGAGCGCCCGTTGGTTCATCGCACAGCAGGACCGCCGGTCTCTTCGCAATGGCACGGGCAATGGCGACGCGCTGTTGTTCACCTCCCGAAAGTTGTGAGGGGAAATGGTCCAGTCGTTCCCCCAGGCCCACGAGGCGTAACGCTTCTTCGGGATCCATGGGCTTCTCCGCGATCTCCGTGACGAGAGCCACGTTTTCTTTCGCCGTGAGGCTGGGGATCAGATTGTAGAACTGGAAAACAAAGCCGATGTGCTGGCGGCGGAAGTTCGTCA
>CAZEWD010000352.1:1223-2746 GCA_964515725.1 uncultured Binatia bacterium (SeqCode) | reverse complement strand
ACTGCGATTCGACTTCAGTTTCAACGGTCCCGTAACGGATGACGTCCTGCTTCGCATTGAAGACGACGTCAATGCACACATCCGAGAGAATGATGAAGTTCTCGCCCGGGAAATGCCATACGATGAGGCGATCAAGGCCGGTGCCCTGGCATTTTTCGGTGACAAGTATGGCGATGTGGTGCGAGTCATCCGTATCGGCAAATACTCGACCGAACTGTGCGGCGGTACACACGTCTCTCGCGCAGGAGATATCGGGCTCTTCAAGCTACGATCCGAGGGTGGCGTGGCAGCAGGTGTCCGTCGCATCGAAGCCATGACAGGCTCGGGTGCTCTGCTCTGGGTGCGTGAACGCGAACATACCCTACGTGAGGTGGGTTCGCTGGTGCGTGGCAGCGATGAAGAAGTAGCGGAGCGCGTGGCCAGATTGGTGGCGCAACAGAAGGACCTCGAAAAGCAGCTCAAACAGTTGCAGAGCAAGCTGGCAGGCTCGCAAAGTGGCGATCTGATGGCCAGGGCACGACAGGTGAATGGGATGACCGTTCTGGCCACCGACGTAGCGGATCTGGATGACGCGGCCCTGCGCGAGCTTTCCGATCGTCTTCGCCAACAGATCGGTTCGGGAGTCGTCGTACTCGGTACGACACGTGGCGATCGCGTCGTTCTACTTGCGGCGGTAACAAAGGATTTGACAGATCGGGTCCGAGCCGGGGATATCATCAAGAAAATCGCCCCATTGATCGGCGGCGGCGGCGGTGGCAAACCGGAAATGGCACAAGCGGGTGGTCGAGAACCCGGGAAACTGAAAGAAGCGCTGGAAACGGTCTATCAAATTGTCCGCTGAAACAGAGTCTGCGCTCGTTGAGGTAGAAGGCTCGGGTCTGGATCTGAGCTTTACCAACCCTCGTGTCTTTCAGGACCTGCTTGGCCATCACGACGAACACATCAAGGCTATCGAGCGGGCGTTGGGAGTTCGTATCGGCGTGAGCGGCAACTCGCTCCACGTAGCGGGTGATCCCGTAGCAACGGAACTGGCGGGGCGGGTTCTGAATCAGCTCTACGGTGTGGTGGAGAGGGGCTATCCGATCTTCGCCAGCGATGTGGACTATGCGGTCCGGATTCTCAGCCGTGACCGTATGGCGAATCTGCGCGACATCTTTCTCGACACCATTTACATCTCATCGCACAAGCGGATCATCACGCCGAAGAGCGTTGCTCAGAAGAACTACATCGACGCAATCCGCAACTTCGACATCGTTTTTGGAATCGGACCGGCGGGTACGGGGAAAACCTATCTGGCCATGGCCATGGCGGTAGCGGAACTGATGAAGAACAACTTCGCCCGCATGATTCTCACTCGCCCGGCGGTCGAGGCGGGTGAAAAACTCGGTTTCCTGCCGGGGGATCTTGCCGAGAAAGTGAACCCCTACCTGAGGCCCCTCTATGACGCGCTACACGACATGGTTGATTTCGAGCGGGCGCAGAAGATGCTCGAACGGGGGGTGATCGAGGTGGCTCCCCTCGCC
>CAZEWD010000352.1:0-1180 GCA_964515725.1 uncultured Binatia bacterium (SeqCode) | reverse complement strand
TGCGCGGTCGCACACTGAACGACTCGTTCGTCATTCTCGACGAGGCTCAGAACACGACAGGCGAGCAGATGAAGATGTTTCTGACACGCCTCGGTTACGGATCGAAGGCGGTAATCACGGGCGACATCACGCAAATCGATCTGCCAGCCGGTCGTGCCTCTGGTCTCAAGGAAGCGCAGCACGTTCTACGTGACATCGAGGGTATCCGTTTCTGCCGGTTCAGTGAGCGAGACGTGGTGCGGCACCGCCTCGTGCAAGACATCATCACGGCCTACGACCGTTTCGAGACCAAACGGGATGGCGGTCTGAATACAGAAGAACTGAACAACGAATGAGTTCTGCGCCACTCAGCAGAGTATCCCCAGTCTCCAGCGGAGCGGCGTGGCTGAACGTTCGGGCGCAGTCGTCTGAAATTTGAAGAATCGAAACCCAGCATGCCCGTCATCGTTCTGTCTCGCCGTCGCCAGGCAGGAGTCACTGCTCGTGCGGTGCGCCGTGATGCCGAGCGTGCAATCGTAGCGCTTGGCGAGGCATCGTCGGAACTCACCGTCAGCCTCGTGGGTGACGTCGAAATGCAGTCTCTCAATCGCGACTATCGAGGTAAAGATCACCCGACCGACGTGCTTGCATTTGCAACTCGTGAAGGTGTCCGTATTCCCGGGGACGAAAACCAACTCGGCGATGTCATCATCTCACTGGACACCGCGGCGCGGCAGGCCCGCGAACGCGGCCATTCCGTGGCCGAGGAAGTACGCACACTGCTCGTACACGGAATCCTTCATCTTCTCGGTTACGACCACGAACGTTCAGTGGCAGAAGCCAGGCGGATGAAGGCGAAAGAACGGCGATTGGTGCAGGTGTTACACCAGAAAAGTGCGAAGTACGGAAACCACAACACCAAACGCCACCCAGCAAAGGCTTGAAGCCGTGCAAACGTGGGCGTCCTGAGGTTGTGACACGGGCGGGTGGAGGGACACCACAGGGGTCCCTGTGTCTAAACCTGTGTTACGGCACCAGGGCACAGGCTATCGGTCCGATCCGGTTGAACATCCACATGGACTCGGTGGGAGTACATCCCGGATGTTATCCACTCGGTTGTGGTGATCACTGTTCCACCGGCATCGTGATTGCTCTGAGCGCAGGATCGGAGGACCTCCGATGCCAAAACCTCGCCGCCAGC
>CAZEWD010000351.1:0-2749 GCA_964515725.1 uncultured Binatia bacterium (SeqCode) | reverse complement strand
ATCATCAATGCCGGCGATGGTGCGCACGAACACCCCACACAGGCACTCCTCGATGCTCTGACGATTCGAGAGCATAAGGGGCAGATCGAAGGCCTGAACGTGGCCATCGGGGGCGACATTCTGCACAGTCGCGTGGCGCGCTCGAATCTGTTCAGTCTGCGAGAACTGGGGGCACGGGTGCGCCTGATCGGGCCACCGACGCTTCTGCCGCGTGAGTTCGCTCAGTGGGCCGATCTGACCAGCGACCTCGAAGAGGGTGTGCGTGACGCGGATGTCATCATGATGCTGCGCATCCAACTCGAACGGCAGGGAAAGAACTACTTTCCCACCACGGACGAGTACTCCCGCTATTTCTGCCTCACGGAACGTGCCGTCCGTCTGGCCCGGTCCGACGTGATCATTCTGCATCCCGGACCGATGAATCGTGGTGTGGAGATTTCCAGTACGGTCGCAGACGGTCCGTACTCAGTGATCATGAATCAGGTGACGAACGGGATCGCCGTACGGATGGCTGCCCTCTATCTGCTTGCCAGCCGTGTCCGGGAGGAGGGCGGGACGATACCGGCTTCCGCCGAAATTCCGAACGAGGCAGAGCCGCGTCTGCGACGGAGAGTGGGATGAGTCTTCTGTTGATTCGAGGTGGCACCGTCATCGATCCTGCCCATGCGATTCATGCCCGGCGCGATGTCCTCGTGTGCGACGGGCGTATCGAAGCGATCGTGGAACCGTCCGCCGTGGAGAATCTGCACGACGCACAGGTTCTCGACGCCGAAGGTTGCTGGGTGGTGCCGGGACTCATCGACATTCACGTGCACCTGCGGGAGCCGGGCTTCGAATACAAGGAAACGGTCGAGACGGGTACTCGTGCCGCGGTGGCCGGTGGGTTCACCGCGGTGGCCTGTATGGCCAACACGAATCCGGTGAACGATTCGGCTGCGGTGACCGAATACATCCGCGACAAGGCTCGCATGGCAAACCTGGCCCGCGTCTATCCGATCGGCGCGGTGTCGAAAGGCCTGGAAGGTAAAGAGCTGGCGGAGATTGGCGAAATGTACCGTGCCGGCATCATTGCCGTCTCGGATGACGGTATGCCGATCATGAGCGGTGGGCTCATGCGCCGGGCGCTCGAGTATACGTCGATGTTCGGCCTGCCGGTCATCGTACACGAGGAAGATCGTGACATTGCCTGTGGTGGTGTCATGAACGAGGGCATCTACTCCATGCGGCTTGGCCTGCGCGGCATACCCGCGGCCGCCGAAGAAGCCATGCTGGCGCGTGACCTGGCGTTGCTCGAACGGACGGGCGGCCGGTTGCATGTGGCGCACATCAGTACCGCTGGCGCGGTCGAACTGGTGAGACGGGCGAAAGATCGTGGCTTGCCGGTGACGGCGGAGGCAGCGCCGCACCACTTCTGCCTCACTGAGGCGGCAGTGGAAGGGTACAACACGAATGCCAAGATGAACCCGCCGTTGCGCACGGAGTTCGACGTGCAGGCCGTGCAGGCCGGACTGGCCGAGGGGGTCATCGACTGTATCGCCACCGATCATGCACCGCACCACCACGACGAGAAGGAGATTGAATTCGACCTGGCGGCCAATGGGATCGTCGGCCTGGAGACGGCGCTGCCCCTGTCGCTCGAGATGGGCCTGCAAGCAGGGATGCCGGTCGACCGGCTGATCGCAGCACTGACGGTCAACCCGGCTCGCATCTTGAATCTGCCGGGAGGCAGTCTTTCCGCTGGCGCTCCCGCCGATGTGACGGTCATCGATCCGGGGCTTCCCTGGGTCTTCGATGTCGCGCAGTCGCAATCGAAGTCCCACAACACACCGTTTGCCGCCCGCGCTTTGCGTGGCCGAGCCATATTCACGATCGTTGGCGGCCGGATTGTCTGGCGCCTCGATGCAACGACAGGAGATCCTTCATGAAGGCCATTCTCGCGCTTGCCGATGGCAGGGTGTTCGAAGGCGCCGGCTTTGGTGCCGAAGGCGAGGCCACTGGCGAGATCGTTTTCAATACCTCGATGACGGGGTACCAGGAGATTCTCACCGATCCCTCCTACTGCGGCCAACTCATCTGTATGACATACCCCGAGATCGGCAATGTCGGTGTGAATTCCGAGGATGTCGAGGCGCAGCGTATCTGGGCACAGGGACTCATCGTCAAGGAGTACTGGGAGAGTCCGAGCAACTGGCGCGCACAACAGACTCTTGCCGAATATCTGCGAGCCAACGGTATCCCCGGGCTCCAGGGTATCGATACACGGGCACTCGTGCGTCACATCCGCGATCATGGCGCTCAGCCCGCCGTCCTCGTCACGGGTGCGGTGGATGCACAAAAGGCGGTGGCGAAGGCAAAGACTCTTCCCTCCCTCTCCGGACGTGACCTCGTGAAGGAGGTTACCTGTACCGAACCCTACGACTGGACCGAAGGTCAGTGGGATCTCGAAAAAGGCTACCGGCAAGGGAGTCAGCGTGGACCGAGGGTGATCGCCTACGATTTCGGCATCAAACACAACATTCTCCGAAATCTGGTGCACACGGGATGCCGTGTGCATGTCGTACCTGCCCACACCCCGGCAAAAGAGGTCCTCGCGTTGAAGCCGGATGGAGTGTTCCTCTCGAACGGTCCGGGTGATCCGGACGTGGGGAACTACGCGGAGATCGTGAGTGAATTGATCGGCAGGAAACCCATTTTCGGTGTCTGCCTCGGACACCAGATGCTGGCTCTGGCACTGGGCGGCTCGACCTAC
>CAZEWD010000350.1:2186-2787 GCA_964515725.1 uncultured Binatia bacterium (SeqCode) | reverse complement strand
TCCCCATCACGTACATGGGAATGAACGCAAAGCAGACCGCCACCGGGATGGTGACGATGGGGATGATCGCCGAGGGGATGTGCCAGAGGAAAATCAGGATGACCAGGCTGACGATGATCATTTCCATCAGCAGTTCGCGCTTGAGATTGTCGATGGAACGTTCGATCAGCTCGGACCGGTCGTACGTCGGTACCAGTTCCACCCCCGGCGGCAAGGAGGGACGGATCTCCTCGATCTTCTCCTTCACACGCTCGATGACGTGCAGAGCGTTTTCACCCCAACGCATGATGACGATGCCGCCGACGGTATCTCCCAGACCATCGAGGTCAGAGACACCACGACGCATGTCGGGACCGAGAACGACACGGCCCAGTTCAGCAACCCGGATGGGGGTGCCGTTCTTGTCCTGCCCAACGACGATCTCTTCGATGTCGCGGACGGACCGCGCATAGCCACGGCCGCGTACCATGTATTCCGCTCCCGCAAACTCGACGACACGACCGCCCACGTCGTTGTTCCCTTCCCGAATCGCATCCACGACTTTCTGGATCGGGATGTTGTAGGCCAGCAGTTTATTGGGTTCAACGTTGACCTGATACTG
>CAZEWD010000350.1:0-2176 GCA_964515725.1 uncultured Binatia bacterium (SeqCode) | reverse complement strand
GGACTCAGATTCACCTGGTACTGTTTCTGGAATCCGCCCACTGACGCCACCTCGGCGACGCCCGGCACACTCTGGAGCCAATAACGCAGATACCAGTCCTGGAACGTACGGATCTGTGCCAGATCGTTCTGTCCCGTCTTGTCGACGAGGGCATACTGGTAGACCCAGCCAATGCCCGTGGCGTCGGGGCCCAGTTCCGTCCGCACACCCGCCGGCAGCGACGGCAGGATCTTGCTCAGATATTCCAGGGTACGGCTGCGCGCCCAGTACAGATCGGTGCCATCCTGGAAGATGACGTACACGTAGGAAAAACCGAAATCCGAAAATCCCCGGATCGCCTTCACGTGAGGAGCACCCAACAGTGCCGTGACGATCGGATAGGTCACCTGGTCTTCGATGATGTCCGGACTGCGTTCCCACTGCGAGTAGACGATCACCTGGGTGTCGGACAGATCCGGGATCGCATCGAGCGGCACATTGCGCGCGAAGTGGACGGCACCGACCAACGCCGCCGCGGTCAGAATGAGCACGAGATACTTGTTGTGGGCCGAGTACTCGATGATCCGTTCAATCATGGCCGCACCTGAAACGACCCTTCGCTCGCCCATAAACGCCGACCATGGGGCACCTCACTCCCTCTCCTCTGACTGTGAAAGCGCAGCTTTGAGTTTCGACTCCGAGTCGATGAGGAAATTGCCCGAGGTCACGACCTGCTCTCCTTCGGAAAGCCCTGAGGTCACCGCGAAGACGTCCGGGAGACGGACTCCTAATGTCAATTCGCGAGGTTCGAGAATGCCGTTACCACGATCCACGAAGGCGATGTCACGTGTCCCGGTACTGATCACAGCGCTTTCTGGAACCACCAGCGCCTCGCCGAGGTTGGAGCGGATCTCCACCTGTGCGTACATCTCGGGACGCAGCATGTAATCCGGGTTGGCGAATTCGATTCGCACCTTGACGGTGCGAGTCGCCTCGGACACCGTCGGGTACACGAGCGTCACCTTGCCCTCGAAAGTGCGATCCGGCAGATAGGAGAGCGTCATCGTCGCGGGCTGGCCGACGTGCACGAAGGGCAGCTCGTATTCGTAGATGTCCGCCAGCACCCAGACATGACTCAGGTCGGCAATGTCGAGCAGATTCGTGCCGGCCTCGATCTTCTCCCCCTGCGTGATGTTGCGGGAAATGATGTGCCCGCTGATCGGCGCATACACGGTCATCGTCGTCGGGACCGTCCCGCGCCGTTCGAGTTCCCGGATCTGATCAGCAGTCAGATCGAACAGTTGCAGGCGGCGCCGGGCGCTGGCGAGCAGACGTTCTCCGCTGTCACGTACCGACGGCAGGGTCGTATCCGACAGACGCCGGCGCGCTTCCAGCGCCAGCAGATATTCCTGGGCCGAGGCCACCAGTTCGGGGCTGTAGAAAGTGAACAGAGGCCGATTCGCCTGCACCATTTCACCAGTCGCATTGGCGTACAGCCGCTCGATCCAGCCCGCCACCTTGGTGTGGACATGGTGCAGCCGTGTCTCGTCATAGGTGACCCGGCCGACCGTCCGAATCGTGCGTTCGAGCCGCCTGCGCACGACGGGCTCCGTCCGCACACCGATCAGTTGTCTCTTGCGCTCCGAGAGGCGAACCGGGATCCGCCCATCCACACCCTGATCTCCAGCAGCGGGCATCCCGGCCATTCCCTCTGGCATCCGCCCCGCACTCACGGCACCATCGCCCGAGGTCGTCGTGGCTGGATGTGCCTCACCCTTCGGAACCTGTTCGGGTTCACCATGACCCGCGTGGTCCTCATGGCCAGACGTGGGGGAAGATTCCTCCTCATCGATGGGAACCAGTCGCATGCCACAGATCGGACAGCTCCCCGGCCGATCAGAAACCACGGTCGGATGCATGGGACAGTGGTACCGTGAGACCTTGCGTGCCTCGACCGTTCCGGCGATCAGGAACGAAACCACAGCCGGAATTGCCAACCCCGCCAAAACGAGGAGAACCAGCAGCCAAATGGCGCGACCTGCGAGATGCCCGGATTTCTGAAACACCCTGAACACCGATGGTGCATCAGATGTCGAAGATACCGTGTGGGCCTCGTCTGAATGCATTCCGGTCGGGCGGGAATTCCACATTCGAGCAAACAGGGACTTTCTGTTTTTTGATTTCATGATTCGACCCC
>CAZEWD010000349.1:0-2836 GCA_964515725.1 uncultured Binatia bacterium (SeqCode) | reverse complement strand
CAGCGTGCTTTCATCCGCGTCCCTTCCGTCTTCTTTGTGCTGGCACCAGATCCTCCGCCAACGAACGTTCGTGCCCCATCCTCTGATGGTCGATTCAAAACCAGCACCTTGTAAGCCGTGGATGCAGGATGCGTCAAGCAAATTACCAAATCTTGTGATTTCGACCCGATCGGACCCCCTCCTGGACCTGGTCCATTTGAGTTCCTCCACGATTGACTTTTCCACCCCAGGCCCTGAACGTACGTCGATGGCGGCGTTTTCATTGAGGATGATCCGAGGGCACCGGTTGCACTCTCCACGGCGGTGTGCGCCATTCGGCATGGGTACTTGTGTGCGGCCGTCGATACCGGGAACACGGTTCGTCGGTTTTTCGGTGGATGGGAGAACACCATGAAGCGGATGAAAAATAGAATCGTCATGCCGGCCCGCGCCGGGCGTCTCCGGCGGCTTGGCCAGGATGGGTTCCGGAGTGCGCCGATCGTCCGGCGTCTGTGGTCCTTTGCACGGTGGGCCGCTCCCAGCGTTGCCGTCTTCCTCTTGTTCCTGTCCTGGGCGGGATGTGGCGGTGACGCGGAAACGAAGGTGGATGACACGACGCCTCCGGCCGCGGGTTTCGTCGACGAAGACGCACAACGCGAACGTTCCTTGCGTTTTCTCCGTTATGCGAGTCGCGATCTGTCGGCGCTGGGCCCCATGAACATCATCGCTTACCTGGAACGGCAAAGGTTGGATCCCTCGTTCAAGGTCCCGGACCGACTCGTGCCGGTGAATCAGTTCGACGCAAGCTTCGAAAAAATGGCAACCCTGCGGGATACCCGCGACTTCGATGCGTTGTACCTGCTGAACCTCCTTCTCGGTTACGGCAATGATCCTGCGCTGGCACCTGGTCTGAAGGAAAAGATCGAGCAGTCATTCCTCAGCTTCAAATTCTGGTTTACCGATCCGACGCCCGATGGCCTGCGTGATGATGCGTGGTACTGGAGCGAAAACCACGAACTCGCCTTTTGCGCTGGTTCGAACTGCGCACTCGCTTCGGCTTCAGCGAGTGGCACTCCAATGTGTACTACCAGAAGGATGCTACGCCACTGCTCACCCTCGTCGAGTTTGCCCAGGATCCCGGTATCCGTGATCGCGCCGCTGCCGTCCTGGATTCGCTTTTGTTCGACATGGCGATGCACACGTTTCGCGGCGCCTTTGGTGTGACACACGGCCGCTCGTACAAGAAGGACAAGATGTCTTCTCTCGATGATGACACGTGGGGTCTGGTGAAGGTGCTCTTCGATACGGCCGAGTACGATCACCAGTCGGCGGGAGATCCCGGTGCCGTCTTGTTTGCCCGGGCGCGGCGCTACCGTCTTCCCGAGGTGATCTTTCGTGCCGCGCACCGTACCGAGCCGTTCGTCGATAAGGAGCGCATGGGCTTCCCTATTCCGGAGGACCTGCCCGTCGTCAGCGATCCACCAGCGCCTGCCGGACTCTCTTATACGGACCCCGAAGACGTCACGGCGTGGTGGAGTGCCGGAGCACTGACGGCCTGGCCCGTCGTGCCTCTGACGGTGCAGATCATGGAGCAATACAACCTCTGGGAGGCCGAATTGTTCTCTCGATTCGCCGCTCTGAAAGACCTGACTGGTGATATCGCGTTTGCACAGGACTTTGCGGCCCGCATGTCGACCATGTTGGGCTTTGGACTTCTGAAGGAGGTGAATACCTACACGTATCGGACCGGTGATTTCATGCTGTCCTCAGCGATTGATTACCGGAAGGGCCGGTTCGGTGCACAGTACCACTCATGGCAGGCGACACTCGATCCCAATGCCATCGTTTTTACGACCCATCCGGTGGCGCCTCCGATCGCCTCGACGGATTGGCGCAAGGATGATGAAAACGGTAGCTACTGGACCGGTGAGGCCTCGATGCCACGTTCGGCACAGCATGAGAATGTGGCGATCCATCTCTACGTGCCACAGTATCGGGGGCGGAATCCCGGCCTGCTCTCCTACTTCAAATATGAGCCCTATACGCACGCGTATTTTCCCCAGGATCGATTCGACGAAGTGGTACAGGAAGGTGTGTGGACCATCGGCCGGTTCCGCGATGGGTATGTGGCGCTTTATTCGTTTCGGCCCGCACAGTGGGTGGAATATGACCCGTCAGTCTTCGCCACGGATGGCATGGTAAAGCCATTCGATCTCAAGGCCGACGGTGGGCCCGACAACGTCTGGATCGTCGAGTGCGGGCGCAAAGCCGACTTCGGATCCTTCGAGCAGTTCCGGAGCGCCATTGCCGGGGCGAATGTCGAGGTGACACACTACCCGAAGGTAAACGGTGCTTTCGGTGGATTCGATGTCGTCTACGATTCACCCTCACAGGGCCGATTGACATTTGGCTGGGACAAACCGTTCACCGTGAAAGGAGTTGAACAGCCCACGTCGGGTTTCGACCGCTGGGACAACCCCTGGTCGAAAACCCCGGTTGACCAGCGTTCTGCAACGATTTCCGGTGAGGGTTTTGGCGTACGCTACGATCTGACGACCGGAATGCGCCAGGTGTTTGCGGATTGAAAGCGACACAAGAAATCCTCCAGTCGCCGATCCCCCGGGGACCGCTGAAAAAGCCGATGCATACTCCTTTCAGGGTACACGGCCGGCAGGGCCATGCCCGTCCATCCAGGAGAGGAATTGCCCGGCGCGAGGTTGTCTTTACTGGGTTTTCGAGGCATTCGGCAGACCCACCCACAAGAGGGATCGGATGAGCCCGTTGGAGATCGCCGCCCTGTGCGGACTGAGCTGCGTTGTCCTCTTCTCGCTCCTGGGATGGGTGCCGTATCGAGACG
>CAZEWD010000348.1:0-2847 GCA_964515725.1 uncultured Binatia bacterium (SeqCode) | reverse complement strand
GCTGGCGGCGAGGTTTTGGCATCGGAGGTCCTCCGATCCTGCGCTCAGAGCAATCGCGATGCCGGCGACCAGTTGAAAAACAGAACGGAGGGGACAACACCCGGGGCTGTACTCCCACCGAGTCCATGTGGATGTTCAACCGGATCGGATTGATCCCCTGCGATCTGGTGCCGTAACACGACTTATTTCCTACCAGACCCCAACCCCCGAATCAGAAAACACTCGAACATCGTACAGGTGTCCACACAGAGGGAACCACCCGGTGTCTACGGACCACGTATGTGTCTGTTAACAGGCGGAAATACGGAGATGTTCGTGAAAACGACGGTACCGCTTTATTTTCGTGTTATCCTGGCCAGTTCTCGAACGAGTTCTACGAGCTGTCCACTTTCTACCAGGTTCGTAAGCGGGTGATCGTCGTCGACTTCAATGAGCCGGACCAATTCCGGTGATCCGGTCTGAGCCAGCCGGCGGCTATCGGCAATGTCCACAACGTCGTCCTGCCTCCCGTGTACGAGCCAGACACGCACTCCTTCGGGTAACTCACGGGAGCAGTCGAAGTGGTAAGCAGCCTGTGCCAGCAGAAGTGTCGGACCATGCCAAACTCCCCGGTTCAACAACGCCACTGCCACTGCCCCTCCGAAAGACGAACCCACCAGGATATCTGGTCGAAATTCATTCAGTGCTGCCTCTTGCAGCCTGATGCAACCCGCGAAGTTCGATGTGTCCATCGCCGGTGTCAAAGCTGTGAAATGCTCCGCAAATAATCGTGACTTCGTTCCCTGTGGACTTCCCTCGAGGCCATGGATGAACTGGACACGAATGGAGCGACTTTCGAAGTTTTGACTCATGCTCTCTGGTTGGCTTGGGTCTTCGGACAAGTCAATGAATTCCAGAAGATTGACTTTCTACTCGAGTGCCATCAGCGTCTCGACCAACCTACGCGTCCCGTCACGCAGGTTGACCGTGCTGATACGTTCGTTGACTCCATGCTCCCCCTGCGTATCGGTTTCCGAAAGTATGAAAGGCATAAAGCCATAGCTGACAATACCCTTCTCTCGGAAATAGTGACTGTCGGTAAACCCCGTGAGTACGCTCGGCACAATCCTGGCACCTTCCTTTTCGGCCTGGTCGGTGAGCACGCGGTAGAGTTGGGTGTCTGTGTGGCTTGACGAAGGTGGAAAGTCCAACGTCACTTCGACCTCGATCCCAGGGTCTGCGATTGTGTCGATAACGGATTGTAGAAAGGCACGGGGATCGGTGTCGGGCAGGAGCCGGCAGTCGAGTTCAGCTATGGCAGTTCGAGGAATGACGTTCGTCTTCGAACTGCCCACCAGTACTGTGGGGGTGATCGTATCTTGTACGAGTGCCGCGTTGTATGGATCGAGCAGGAACTCCTGGCGGAATGCAGACTGCCCCAGTGCTGCTCGTAGATCGAGATACGACCGACTCTGCACGTCTGTTTGTAACGCGGCAAGGGCCTGAAAATATGCTTGAACTTCGGGTGTGACGCGGATCGTTTGCGCTAGGTCCTGAAGGCGTGCCAAGGCACGGACCAGCCTTGTTACTGCCGTTGCTCGGGGCGGCGTCGAACCGTGGCCAGGCTGACCGTTTGCAGTCAGACGAAGCCAGTATGGTGTCTTCTCCGCTACTGCGACTTGCCAAGCATGCCCTCCATTGGGCATCGGACGGATGTGACCACCTTCGTTGAGCACAAATTCTGCGTTCTGGATCTTGTCAAACTGTGTCTCCACGAACCAGCCGGCTCCGAACTTTCCGCCTGCCTCTTCATCGGCCGTACCGAGAAAAATGACATCACGAGGTGGGCGTAACTGATGCCTCTTGAGGAAGAGAAGTGACATCGCCTGGATCGTCCCGCCTCCTTTGCAATCGAGTGTCCCCCGACCATGGACGAAGCCAGCATTCTGCTCGCCCGAGAAAGGTGCGATCCGCCACTCCTCCCGATTCGCCGGGACAACGTCGAGATGATTCAGCAGAATGATCGGACGCCCCGATCCTGTGCCCTTGAGACGAGCGATTACGGATCCGCGCCCCGGTGTCGATTCGAATACCTGTGCCTCGATTCCTTCCTTGGTGAAGCGTGATCGTAGGAACTGCGCCGCCGCGATCTCGTTGCCCGGCGGATTGGTGGTGTCGATCTTTATGTACTCGGAGAGGAAATCAGCAGCCTCATGTTCGACTTGATTCCAATCGGGGTCGACCGCGAAGGCGGAACCGGTAAGTGCCAGAAAGGCCAGAACGACCGATAGGAGCCGGTTGGCTACCATCAGATGCTCCTCCGGTTCGATGGCAAACGGACGGTAGGCATACAGCTTACCATTGGTTTTGCGTCAATGGTTTTCATGTGGGAAGTCTTCCACGAGCGGGGTGAGGTGTCGAGCTTGCACTGCGCGAGAACCACATTGGCCCTGTCTCGCCGGGCGTCTGCAGACTTTCATGAATAGTCGGTAATGATCCGTGTTTCCCGGGAATTACTCCTCGGAAGGACGGCGATAAGATAGGTGTCTTCGAAAAATGTTCTCAAAAAGAGTCCAGAGGTACGGAGCCAAAAAGTGTCACAGACAGTCGTTGGCAGTCGTTGGACACCTGTACGATGTTCGAGTGTTTTCTGATTGTCGGATTACGGATGGGCGGGGAGCGTCGCGGGCCGCCAATGAGCCAGGCGACGCGGGCGGGGCGGGGCCGCCGGCGTATGCACGCATGGGAGCAGATTGGCGTGCTCAAAAGGTGGGATCGGAGCCGATCTTGTGGGAAAAATGATCAGCGACGGACTCGGCCGGACTCCCCGGGAGTGCCTGATAGGACACACGCACAGCGGAAGAACTG
>CAZEWD010000347.1:0-2858 GCA_964515725.1 uncultured Binatia bacterium (SeqCode) | reverse complement strand
ACATTGCTGCCACCAATACCCGATGCGGCGCCTTTCGGCATTACCACCGGCCCGAACGGACACATGTGGTTTACCGATGAACAGGGTGGTCGGATTGGTCGAATCTTTCTGGGAAACACACCAACACCGGGTCCGAGTTCCACTCCGACCATGCTCCGAACTCTTCGCACATCCACGCCAACGCGGACTCACACGGAGATTGTCATTCCTGGGGTGACCCCCAATCCGACTGTCACACCCGCAGCCACGTCGACCTTCACAACGCTTCCGACACCAACGGACACGATGACGGCAACGCAGACAAACCGCTGGCCTCCTTCGTCCACGCCGACACCCCCATCAAACAGCACAAATACCGCAACGTACACCACGACGGCTCCACCCCACACGGCAAGCGCTACGGCGATTTCGCCAGTCGGAACGATATCTCCCAGTCCAACGCCGCCTCACTCGCCGACCTCCAGCCACACAGCGACGACGACCGCCGAGCCTTCTCCGAGTTTCACGGAAGAGCCGAAACCATCCCCATCCTGGACCGCGACCGCCACCGAACAGGCACCACGATCCCCAACCCCGACGGCCAGTGTCACGGAAACGGCTCCACCGCCGTTGACACCAACGCTCACCCCTCTCCCTCCCAGATGTGCCGGCGACTGCAATGGCGATGGCGAAGTCACGGTGGACGAACTGCTCACCCTGGTGAACATCTCGCTCAACGTTCTCGGGATCGAAACGTGCCCGAACGGCGATACGTCTGGCGACGGTGAAATCACCATCGACGAAATCATCGCTGCGGTGAACTTCGCGCTGTTGTCGTGCCCAGGGAATTGAACGGTAGAATTCGTCTTCCCCGTCAGGGCGTCTGGAGCGGGAATCCGCCCTCTTACTCCGGTGTCACGTACGCACTCGAAATCCCGCCATCCACGAGGAACGTGCTTCCCGTGATGTACGATGACTCGTCCGAGCCCAGAAAGACGACCGCATTGGCGATCTCTTCTGCCTCGGCCAGACGTCCCAGGGGAATATGGACCAGGCGACGTGCCCGGCGGGCCGGGTCGGCCAACAGAGCCTGCAGCAGAGGCGTGTTCACCGGCCCCGGGCACAGCGAATTGGCGCGGATATTCTTGCGGGCAAACTCGACCGCCACCTCACGCGTCAGCGCCAGGACGGCCCCTTTCGACGCCGTGTAGGCGCTCTGGGATGTTGCCGCACCCATGACCGCAACAAAAGACGCTGTATTGATGATCGAGCCACCGCCTGAACGCAACAGTGCCGGAATGCCGAATTTGCAGCCGAAAAACACGCCTTTCACGTTGACGTTCATCACATGATCGAACACCGATTCCTCGGTGTCGACGACGGAACCGTCGGCATCGGGGAAGATCCCGGCGTTGTTGAAGATCACATGGAGCGCCCCGTATTCCTTTTCCGCTACACCGATCATCCCCTCTACGTCGGCTGCACGGCTGACGTCGGCACGTGCAAATACGGCCGCCCCTCCGCTTTTCCGGATCGTTTCGACGACGGCCGTGCCGGCCTTCTCGTCAAAATCTGCCACCACCACTTTCGCGCCTTCTACCCCGTATCGGAGGGCCGTAGCGCGGCCGATCCCGCTTCCCGCACCGGTGATCAATGCCACTTTGTTCGCCAGACGACCTGCCATAGCCCATTACTCCTTCGCTCTTCCCTCTGCTGCCGCATCACACGCGACCAGCATTCCTACTTGCGACCTGTACCCGAACCACTGGCCAGAGAAGCCACTCAGAATCGGAAACCCGTTGACCTTTTCAATCATCCCTCTGTGACGGATTCAGCCGGCCCTGTTTTCGGCGTGAATTTCCCCAGATGATCCCCTTCAACCAGAGCCGATCGAACGGTAATCCTCGAGCACTGCGTCAGGCGCGCTCGAAATACCTTCGCCGTTCCCACGAGGTGACGATCTCGTCAAATTTCCGCTGTTCTGTACGGGCGAAGTGGACCAGATGTTCGACGACATCGGCGCCAAACGCCTGGCGGAACATCTCCGAAGCCTCGAATTCCGCCGTTGCCTCCGGCAGGCTGTGCGGAATGGTTTCAAGTCCCGCAGCGGCATACACGTCTCCTTTGAACATCGGAGGCGGCTCGATCTTACGCTCGATGCCATCCAACCCGGCCGCCAGAGTCGCAGCAAACGCGAGATACGGATTTGCGTCAGCGCCCGGGATGCGGCATTCGACCCGCAGGGCCTTCCCTTTGCCACAGATGCGGAAGCCTGCCGTGCGGTTGTCATACGCCCAGGCGATTCCTGTCGGCGCAAACGAACCGCTGCGAAATCGCTTGTACGAGTTCACATAGGGTGCAAACAGCAGCGTGCTGGCACGCGCGTGGTGCATCTGGCCGCCAAGCCACCAGCGGAATACGTCAGGCAACTGCGACAGATCGCCCGTCACCGGAGGCTCACCGGCAAACAACGGTTTTTTCCCGCCGGTCGTCCACAAACTCGAGTGCAGGTGCATCGAACTGCCGGCGTATCGTTCATCCAACTTGGCCATGAAGGAGATCGAAAGGCCTTGTTGGATCGCTACTTCCTTGGCCAGTTGCTTGTAGATCATGTGGCGGTCTGCCATCTCGAGAAAATCCGTGTAACGGACATTGATCTCGTGTTGCCCCGGACCCCATTCACCCTTCGAGAATTCAACCGGTACGCCGGAAGCATCGAGGTGCCGCCGGATGGCTCCGACCAGACCTTCGACCTTGAGCCCCTGCAAGGCGTGATAATCCTCGATGTACCAGCCGAACATGTTCAGATTGTCGAAGTTCTTCTCGTGTGCCGACTCGTACGTTTCACGCAGAATGAAGAACTCCTGTTCCGTCGCACC
>CAZEWD010000346.1:0-2871 GCA_964515725.1 uncultured Binatia bacterium (SeqCode) | reverse complement strand
GCCAAGCGCGCCATGGCCGCGCTGATCAACGGAATGTTCAATCGTACCTGGCGGGTCAGCAAAGTACTGCAATCGGCGTCCTTCGGCATGAAGTTCGACTCCGCCGGCAGGAGCAGGACATCGTCGAACGTAAACCCATCCGGCAGATCATACGAAAACATCGTTTCCCCTCCACGCGCTGCGGACGCGACAAAGACGACCAGGCCCATCCGCCGCACGGCGGATGGGCCTGGAATGGATCTCGATTTCAGAGCGGATGTGAATCATGCAACTTTCTAGCAAACCCCAAGCAATCAACGCAAGACGGGCCAGACACACTAGATATTGTGGTCGAACGGAATTGTCGGCCGGCGCGCTTTCCGGTAGCGTTGGCCATCTATGCTGATTCCTTTTGCAGGCCGGATTCCCGCCGTATCGGCTAACGCCTTCGTGGAGGAAAGCGCGCGGATCATCGGGGATGTCATGATCGGTGACTTCTCGAGTGTCTGGTTCCACACCGTCATTCGTGGCGATGTACGAGACATCCGAATCGGCTGCCGGTCGAACATCCAGGACAATTCGACCATCCACGTCACCACGGACCAATGGTCGACGCACATCGGAGACGATGTGACGGTGGGTCACGGTGTCATCCTGCATGGCTGTGCCGTTGGAGACCGGTGCCTGGTCGGCATGGGCGCAGTCCTTCTGGATGGGGTGGTCATCGAAGCCGATTGTCTGATCGGTGCAGGATCGCTCGTCACACCCGGCACCCGGGTTCCCGCGGGGCATCTGGTTCTGGGGAATCCGGCGCGCGTCGTGCGCCCGCTACGAGACGATGAACGCAATCAGATCCTCGCCTCGGGGCAGAGCTACGTGGCACTGGCCCGGCGCTACCAGTCCTCGACCGGACACCCGTAGCGCCCGAAGGTGGAAGCCTCGGGGGTCAAAAAGATGGCAGCGACCGTCTCCATCGCTCCACGGGTGTGGCCGCTGCGCACCGGATCGAGGGACTGTGCGGAGTGCTTTCGCCGTCCCACAGCATCGCTTGAGGGGGGTACCCCCCCATGCTAACGCGCTGCCCATGCTCGACATTCGAATCCTGCGTGAACGCCCCGATTTCGTCAAAGAAGAGCTTGCCAAAGTAGGTTTCACGGCAGCCGGGGTCGATGCGATCCTTGCCGCGGATGCACAGCGCCGGACGTTGATCCAGGAAGTGGAAGCGTTGCGCGCCCAACGGACGGAAGTGTCGAAAACCATCGGCCGGACAGTGCCCGAACAGCGTGAGTCGCTGAAGAGCGAAATGCGTGCAGTCGGGGAACGGATTGCGGCGCTCGAGCAAGATCTGGCACGCGCGGAGGAGGATTTCACCCGGCAGATGCTGGAAGTGCCGAACCTGCCGGATCCCAGTGTGCCGTTCGGCAAAGACGACAGTGAAAATTCCGTCCTGCGCACCTCGGGAGAGATACGGTCTTTTACCTTCTCCCCGAAGCCCCATTGGGAAATCGGCGAAGAGCTCGGCATCATCGATTTTGCGCGAGGCGTGAAAATCTCCGGCTCACGGTTTTATGTCCTCAAGAGCGCAGGTGCCCGGCTCCAGCGCGCGCTGATCGCCTGGATGCTCGACGTGCACACACGCGAACACGGGTATACGGAGGTCTACCCCCCGTACCTGGTCAAGAGGGAATGTCTGTTCGGAGCCGGACAGTTGCCGAAATTCGAGGAGAATATCTACCACGACGTCACAGACGATTTGTGGATGATCGGCACGGCGGAGATTCCCGTCACGAACCTGCACCGTGACGAAATTCTGGAGGCGGAGCAGCTCCCACTCTCCTACGTGGCGTACACGGCATGTTTTCGCCGCGAGAAAATGTCGGCAGGCCGTGACGTACGTGGCATCAAGCGCGGACACCAGTTCGACAAGGTCGAAATGTACAAGATCACGCAGCCCAGCGACTCGGCCGCCGCGCTCGAAAAGATCGTCAGTGACGGTGAAGACATCGCCCGAAGGCTGGGAATCCCGCACCGGGTGATCTCGATCTGTACGGGTGACCTTGGTGTCGTTGCCGCCAAGAAGTACGACATCGAACTCTGGGCTCCGGGCTGTCAGGAATGGCTGGAGGTCAGTTCGTGCAGCAACTGTACAGACTACCAGGCCCGTCGCACCCAGATCCGTTACCGTCCGGGAAACGGCAAAAAGACCGAATATGTCCACACGCTCAATGGAAGCGGGCTCGCGCTGCCGCGCGTGATGATCGCCGTCCTGGAAAATTATCAGCAGGAGGATGGCAGCGTCGTCATTCCAGAAGTCCTGCGGCCCTACATGGGCGGGCTCGAACGCATCACCAAAGCCTGAGCCAGCTCCGGGTACCGGCAAACGGTGCCATCACGAGGCGCCGGTCCAGGTTGGCGATCGGTGTGACATCGGCGCTATAGGTTGCCCGAACGTGACACTGGAAGGACAGTTCAGGCTGGTCGCGGATTTCGCGCCGCAAGGAGATCAGCCGCAAGCGATCGAGGAGCTTTCCCGCGAGCTTCTGGCAGGACGTCGCCATCAGGTTCTGTTGGGAGTCACCGGGTCGGGCAAGACCTTCACCATGGCGAACGTGGTGGCCCGCGTCCAGAAGCCGACCCTCGTTCTCGCACCGAACAAGACGCTGGCAGCGCAGCTCTACAATGAGTTCAGGGAGCTGTTTCCCGACAACGCCGTGCGATACTTCGTCAGCTACTACGACTACTACCAACCTGAAGCCTACGTGCCGAGCACAGACACCTACATCGAGAAGGATTCCGCGATCAACGACGAAATCGACAAGATGCGCCACTCGGCGACCAAGGCGCTTCTGGAACGCAACGACGTGCTCATCGTAGCCAGTGTCTCATGTATTT
>CAZEWD010000345.1:0-2876 GCA_964515725.1 uncultured Binatia bacterium (SeqCode) | reverse complement strand
CTTGTGTACGGCAGATCGCATACCGGTAAAGTTGGTTTTTGTCCGTCAATGGCATATTCGGCTGGGCGCTCGTCTTACAAGATTTCGGGAAGTCACCTGTCCGAAGGCCTCGGTAGCTCTTGTGACACAGGAGAAATCCAGTGAAATCTATTACACTTATAAGGCCGGCATTCGTCTTACCGGCCGGTAGCTATGGGGTAGATGTGTGTCCGCCTCTCGGACTGGCCTACGTGGCAGCGGCCTTTGAATCCGCAGGACTCCACGTCACCGTCATCGACGCCGTTGGAGAGGCCCCACTCGCCAAACACAACGCTGCATATCCTGGACTCGTTGCGCGCGGTTTGTCGGTTGAAGAGATCCTTGCAAGGATTCCGCGTGACACGGATGCCATCGGAGTTTCGGCCATGTTTTCCATCGAATGGCCACACCATGAATTTCTCTGCCAGGAAATCAGCAAGATATTTCCGGATACACCACTCATCGTTGGCGGAGAACATGCGACGGCGTGCTGGTCGTACCTGCTCACGAATCCCGCCATTACCATCTGCGCCCTTGGAGAAGCGGACGAAAGTGCATTGGACCTGGCGGCCTGGATCAAGGGTGAGCTTCGCCTGGAGGAAATTTCGGGGATTGCTTACCGCCGCGACGGGGTCCCCTATGCGACTCCTCGTCGCTCACGAATCCAGTCCGTGGATGAACTCCCTCTCCCAGCCTGGCACCTGATCCCGCTCGAGCCCTACCTGAGCGGTGGATTCGCGTACGGTGTCGACCGCGGCAGATCCATACCCATGATGGCAACACGCGGCTGTCCTCATCAGTGCACATTCTGCTCGAATCCCCAGATGTGGACCCAACGCTATTTCGTGCGTACGCCCAAGGCTGTAGTGGACGAGATGGAACTCTACGTCCGAAAGTACGCAGTCCAAAATGTCGACTTCCATGACCTGACAACCCTGCTCAAACGGGAGTGGGTCCTTGAACTGTGTCGAGAACTGGAAGCACGGGAACTGGACATCACATGGCAATTACCCAACGGGACTCGTTCGGAGATTCTCGACGAGGAGCTCCTATCGGCCGTCATCCGTGCCGGTTGCAGAAATATCGCCTACGCAGCAGAATCGGGATCCCCTCGAACCCTCAAGATGATCAAAAAGAAGGTCGATCTCGAGAGGATGAGGCACTCACTTCGAATCGCCGTCCGCCTGGGTTTTGTCGTCCGTGTCCACCTGATCCTGGGGTTTCCAGACGAACGGCGTAGTGACCTGTACCAATCTCTCTGGTTTGGTCTGAAGACCGCCTGGGACGGGGCTGAAGACGTGCTCCTATTCCGATTTGCTCCCTATCCGGGCAGTGAGATTTACGCCCAGCAACGACAATTGGGGAACCTACCCGAATTGAGCAACGATTATTTTGCTTCTTTGGCCTTCACCAGCCTTTTCAATCGTAAATCTCTCTGTGCCGCATCAGGGTTTGAGATTGGCATCTATCAGTTCTTCGGCATGGTATTCTATCTCCTTGTTGGATTGACACGCAACCCATCACGGATCATTCGAGCGGTCCGTAATGTACTCGCGGGACGGAGTGAGTCTGGATTGGAAAAGAATCTTCTGAGTCTGTACAGAAAGACGCCTTTCCCTCGATGGATCGGCAACCGGCAATGGAAGAAACCCAGCGCGATCTCACCACAGCTAGTCGTGTTGCTCTCCTTTTACGCAACGTGATGGGAATGCAGCCCATGGTAGACCCCTAGCATCTGCAATGTGAAGCATGATAGAAACGCCTGGGGTACGCTGATGGTTGGGCAGGGAATTTTCGAGTCGGCACTATTCCGGATAACGAGGATGATTGAACGAAGCCTTTCGCTGCCACAGCGTCCTGTTATGCAAAAAAGAGTCGCAGGCAACAGGCGCCGCTCATCACGGAACACCGGCGTTTTCGTGAGATAGCGACGGGACCGAGTGGGACAGAGAGTCGCCGGTGGTCAAAACGGGCAGCGATAAGGACGATCCATGCGCGTCACATTCGTGACCAGCGGTCTCGAGCACCTCGGTGTTGCCGCATTATCGGCTTTTCTCAAGACGCACGGGGTCACGACCACGCTCGTGTACGAACCCAAACCGTTCTCCTCCAACAGTGGTCCGGACAGTGCGTTTCTTGCACGCTGGCTGGAGCCTACGCCGGAACAGACGGCAGAGCGCATTGCCGCAACACACCCCGATGTCGTTGCGTTCAGTTCCTACACCATCACCCACCGATGGTCGGTCGACGTGGCGCGTGCACTCAAGAAGATGATCCCCGTACCCATCGTGTTTGGCGGAGCACACGTCAGCGGCGTACCAGAAGTGAGTATTCGTGAGACGGCGATCGACGCGATCGTTGAAGGAGAGGGAGAGGGCGCGCTGCTCGATCTACTCAACTGCGCTGAAAAGGACCGTTTCGGGCGTCTGGATATTCCGAACGTATGGTTTCGCGATCAGGGAGAACCACGGCGCACCCCGGTCCGACCGCTCATCCCCGATCTCGACACACTTCCCTGGGTCGATAAAGACATTTTCTACCAGCACATCCCGGAGTTCGAACGGGAATTCTATGTGATCTCTCGCCGTGGGTGTCCGTTCCGCTGCAGTTTCTGCGAGTACAGCATCTTTCCAAAACAATATCCGGGTGAAAAGCCAGTGCGCCGCCGGTCGGTAGAACATTTGATCGGCGAACTGCGCCATTGGAAGGCACGCGGCCGCATCCGTAAGGTTTTCTTCTGGGATGCCATCTTCACGCTCGACCTGCACTGGGTGCGTGAGTTTGCCGAGGCCTACCGCCGTGACATCGGTCTGCCCTTCGAGTGCTACTCGCACCCACACGCCATGTCACGTGACATG
>CAZEWD010000344.1:1402-2893 GCA_964515725.1 uncultured Binatia bacterium (SeqCode) | reverse complement strand
TCGATCCCATCACGATC
The DNA here is from genome assembly GCA_964515725.1 of uncultured Binatia bacterium (SeqCode). Lineage (GTDB taxonomy): Bacteria > Desulfobacterota > Binatia > HRBIN30 > HRBIN30 > CAZEWD01. Next base: position 2,876 of record CAZEWD010000344.1, on the reverse strand, counting down.
GCGTAACAATCGGTTGTTCACTTCCAGTTCCAGGTACCGGCGCCGGTGTTCCATGCCATGAGCCCGGGCGCTGTAAATCAGGCCATCGAGTCCAGAGTACGGCTCATTGTAACGGACCGTGAGACCGCTCTCGGCAAGTGCCTGGCCGAAAATGCGAGCGTCCTCCGTCCAGGTGTCAAAGAGGACGCCCACATCGAAACGTCGCTCCTGGCCGTTCAGTTCCGGCGTAAAACTGTGCACGCTCAAGAGCGGCGCACCAGGCCGTGACTTGAGAACTCGATCCACCGCATCGTGGAAAGGAAGATAGAATCTTTCGGTACGCCGTTCTCGCTCCCGATCGTCGATGCCGCGGTTCCCCGGAATGGTCACGCCGCAACTCTCGGCCAGGATGAGATCTGCATCAGCAAGGCTGCGGTTACAATCGATGACCAATCGTGACACCACCGACAACACCCCGGGCGCATCACAGCAATCGGCGAGCAGGCGGGTGAGTGCGCCAGCACCGATATCCCACCCAATGTGTTCTTGCAGTTGCTCGGCTGACAGGCCGAGATCGTCATACTCCGGCGGAACGGTGTACGCCGCATGCTCGCAGGTGAAGACGAACGGAGCATTTCCATTCCGGTTGTAGAGTTCGACTGGCAGCATCTTGCGATCAAGCCTTCAAATGCTGGGCAAAGAACTGCACCAATTTCTGCCAGGCATCCTGTGCTGCCTCTCCCCGGTAAGAATCCCGCTCGTCGCAAAAGAACCCATGTGGCGCGCCCGGATAGACCACCACCTGTGCATTCTTTCCCAGGCTGGCCAGGCGTTGCCTGATACGGTTGACATCCTCACCGGGGATGAACGGGTCGTCTCCACCGAAGAAGAGAAGCATGGGCGATTCCAGCCGCACGGCGTCATCGAGTGGCGCCTTCGGGGAACCGCTGGCGATCCCACCTCCATAGAATGAAACGGCCGCTTTGATGGCGGGATTGTGACAGGCCGTGAGGAAACTGATCCGCCCGCCCATACAGAAACCCATGATGCCGATGCGTTCCCGCCGCACGCAGGGTTGCTGTTCGAGGAAGTCCGTGACGGCCGAAATGTCCTCGACGATCTGCTCGTCGCGCAGTTCACCCATGAGTTTGAGTGCCCGAGGAAGGTTGTCGTAACCCGCCACGCTGTTCTCCCCTGCCCGGTGATACATATCCGGGGCAATGGCCACGTAACCCTCGCGAGCAACCCGGTCGGCAACGTCCTTGATGTGGGAGTTGAGCCCAAACGCCTCCATGACGACGATGACGGCGGGAAAGGGCCCCGGACCAGAGGGATGCACCAGGTAGACCGGAAAATCGCCGGTCCTTCCTGGAATGCGAACCAATTCAGACGTGATCTGCATCCCTTACCTCCGGTACATATAATTTGAGCCGTATACGGGCCGAAACATGGCATTGCAAGCCACTTGCGCCAGCCCGCGGAACGTGAAAACCAA
>CAZEWD010000344.1:0-1392 GCA_964515725.1 uncultured Binatia bacterium (SeqCode) | reverse complement strand
ATGTGCAAATTCAAAACTGGGTTTGCATCCCCGACACATCTCAACTAGGAAACCGCACTTTGTTCAGGCAGGGAGGATTGCGGCATGGTTCGGCGCGAGAAAAGTAATTACACGATTCAATCGGTTTCTCACGCGTTGGATGTGCTCGAACAATTCTCTGGTGAATCCGACGAGTTGGGTGTGACCGAGCTCAGCAAACGGCTCAAACTCCACAAGAACAACGTCTTCCGGTTGCTCGCCACACTCGAGGCTCGGGGGTACATCGAACAGAACAAGACCACGGAAAATTACCGGCTCGGAGTGCGTTGTCTGCGGCTCGGACAGCGTTTCGTCAGCCAGCTCGGTCTGTTGCGGCAGGCTCGGGTGGTCATGCAATCGCTCGCACAGACGAGCCATGAAACGGCCATCCTTGCGGTATTCCGGAATGGTTCGATCATCCCGCTCGACGCAGTAGAGGCGGAACAAACGATACGACTGGTCTGCCGGATCGGCGACAATCAACCGCTGCACTGCACTGCCGTGGGCAAACTCTATCTGGCGCTCGGAGACGACAGCATTCGCGATGCACTGCCCGAGACACTCGAACGGTTCACGGAAAGGACGATCGTCGACCGATCCACGCTCGAAGCCGAGGTGCGGAAGATTGCCGATCTGGGCTACGCAGTCGAAATCGGCGAACACGTGGAGGATGTGCGGTCCGTCGCCGTTCCGGTCCAGGACTATACTCGGACGATCGTCGCCAGCCTGGCTCTGGCGGGGCCAGGCTATCGCCTGCCGCAGGAGCGTATCGACGGCGAAATCACCCCGTTGCTGGTACAAGCGGGACGGGATCTCTCCTCCCGATTGGGTTTCGACGCAAACGCCTGAGATGTGCCACGAGAGTCGATTTCGGGCTGTAATGTGGCGATAAGGCGTTCTCGTTCAAGCCTGATTGACCGGGGCAGATACGCGTGGTACCCGATCCGAGTTTAAGCAAATCCCGTTTCGTATAAGGAGGCTTTCTGTGAAGATTCTCGTCACGGTCAAGCGCGTGCCGGATCCGAATGCCGCCATCAAGGTCAAACCGGACGGCAGCGGTATCGTCACCGATAATTTGAAGTATGTCGTCAATCCGTTTGACGAAATTGCCATCGAAGAGGCTCTGCGTCTCAAGGAAAAAGGGGGGGGAGCCGAAGTCGTCCTGATCAGTGTGGGGGGAAAAGCATCCCAGGAACAGTTGCGCACCGGCCTGGCCATGGGAGCCGACCGTTCCATCCTCGTCCTGGCGGAGCAGGAACTCGATTCTCTGGCTGTCGCCCGGATCTTCCAGAAGATCGTACAGGACGAAAAAGTGGATCTGGTCCTGATGGGCAAGCAGGCGATCGATGACGACTCGAATCAGACGGGTCAGAT
>CAZEWD010000343.1:0-2901 GCA_964515725.1 uncultured Binatia bacterium (SeqCode) | reverse complement strand
TCGCCGGCAAATTCGATCAGCTCCGAAAGTTCGGATTGGCTGACCGGCACCGGGGGATGTTCTGGGAGTCGGTTGGGTGTCATGAATCGTAGGTCCGTACTCGCAGTGACGTTTGGTTGAGTTCCAGATGCCCGCGTTCCTGGGCCTGTACCACCCAGCAGAAGCTCCGCAGTTCCTCGTGCCCCTCCATGGGCTGGGCGTTTAGCGCCAAACCGCGGATGAATCGACATCCCCGAGCAGGTGCTGCCAGTGTCTCAGGCGTTGAGTCGCGCGAACATCTTGCGGTTTCGTTTGTATACACCTGTGAACTCGCGGAAGAGTTCATCATACAGGCGCCGGTTTCCGGCAACCGGGTGGTACGTGGCCGCGATCTTCACACGTTGCGGGATGTCGTCCACCTTCAGATGGCCGAGCGCCAGGCCGGCAAGAAATGCCGCACCGCGGGCATTCGCCAAACGAGGTTGGTGGACCTGATGAAGTTGATCGCCTCGAAACGACGTCCGAGGAAACGTTCCACCTGCCGATGCATCCAGCGTGTATTGAGTGCAACACCTTCGAACACGGCCCTTGCCAGATGTGCACGGGTCGTAGCGAGCGAGAGATTGAGGAAACCGCCGCGAAGGTGGTGGTCTTCGACGGGGGTTCTCTCTCCATTCAGCCAGGGGAAGAACAACACTTTGTCACTTCCAGGTGAGACGGAGGCGGCAAGTTCGTTGAGCCGCTCGAAAAAGTCATTTGGAGCAGCGCTAGACGAGAGGGCATCGTCCGGGAAGAAGAACTTGTCCCGCAAAGTGGTGAGGCAAGCGCCAGCGACGTCCTGTTCGGTGGCAACGAAGTAGCGTCCCGGTATTCCCGCAGGCAGTGTCGTCATGTTGTGGAGCACATCCGTTTTTTTGAAGGGCACGTGACAGGTCAACCAGGAGGATGTGCCAATGTAGAGATGCGGCTCATAATCTCGTGTTGCTCCAGAGCCGACTGCGGCGGATTCGACATCCGGTGTGCCGGTTACGACCTGGACATCCTCACGGAGCCCAAATTCGCGGGCGATTTCTTTCCTGATGGTACCGATCACCGTTCCGGTAGGGCGTAGATCGGGCAGTTTCTCGCGGGCCATGCCAGACATGGAGATGAGTGTCTCGTCATAGCGTACGTTCGACAGGTCGCGGTTGTCGGTGAGCCAGTGCAAAGTGATGGTGTCATACGATGCGGCGAACACTCCGGTGAGCCGCAGATTGAGGTAGTCCACAGGTTCTAGGAACTTGTGTGTGGCACGGTAGATGTCGGGGCGTTCGTTCTGCAGGTACAGGATGTGGCCGAGCGGATCCTTGCCCGTGGGCGAGGGTACGCCGCCGGTGATCCGGATCCACTTGCGCAATTTGCGTGGATCGAATCCCGCAATTCTCACGGGTCCGCTGATAATCTGCCGGGCGTGTTTTGCACCGCGGGCGTCCATCCAGATGATCGCCTTCATCAGGGGGCGACCAGAAGCATCCACGGCTACGGTGCCTGACCACTGTGCGGTGCAACTGATGGCAATGATCGCCTCCGTGGAAACGAGTCCTCGCCCGAGGAGCCGGCGCACTGCTGTGGAGATGGCATTCCACCAGTCGTCGGGGTCTTGTTCTACACCGTCATCGGGCAGGAGATCGAGGCGTGTGCGCTCGACTTCGTGGCCAACGACGTCGCCCCACGCCGACACAAGGGCAACCTTCGGGCCGCCCGTGCCGAGATCGATCGCCAGGATGTATCTTTGCTCTGTATCTGCCATACGCCGCAAATATCAGAGCCAGATGTTCGGGCAACGAATGAGCCCTATCTTCAGCGGAGTTGCCGATCTTCTGATACGGATTGGTCCGTCGGATCCGGTCTGAACGTTTTGAGACCGGCCCGAATCTCTTGAAATGACCCGGCCCCCATCCGATCAGGGGTGGGGCATTGGTTCCCAACGCTCCTCGTACCGGGGAAATTCAGGCTTCACCGAGGCGACGCGCCAATCGGCGGAGATTCGCACGATCGAGGCCCAGTTCTCTGGCAGCCATCGTCCAACTCCCGTTGGCTCGGGCCAGAGACTCACGGATGAGCCGGCGTTGCAGCCGGTCAGTGGCCTGTCGCAAGGTGATGTTGTCTGCCGGTTCGGCTGGGGGAGGCGTGATCGGAGAGGTCACCCCTGCCATGGCCAGGATTCCCAGGTGTTCCGGGCGAAGGACCACCGCCGCGCCACGACGCATTCCTGCAGAGCGCAGTGAGGCTCGGAGCAGGACATGCTCCAGCTCCCGGAGGTTTCCCGGCCAGTCATAGTTATGGATCACGGCTCGCGTCTCGGCCGCAATGCGGATCGGTCCCAGGCCCAGGCGGATGCGAGCGTTGTCCAGAAAAAAGCCACACAACAGATCGATGTCGGCTGGACGCTCGCGTAGTGGTGGGATGTGCAGAGGATAGACGTTCAGACGATGATAGAGATCGGCACGGAAGCGTCCCTCATCGACTTCCGCCGGCAGATTGCGATTCGTTGCGGCGATGACCCGTGCATCGACTCTGACGGCGGCGTCCGATCCGAGCCTCTGGATCTCGCCGGTCTGTAGGACGCGCAGCAGTTTGGGTTGCAGTGAGGGGGCGAGCTCCCCGATTTCATCCAGCAGTAACGTGCCTCCGTTGGCGACTTCGAATTTCCCAGCACGTGGCTCGCGTGCGTCGGTGAATGCGCCTCGTGTGTGCCCGAACAGCTCGCTCTCGGCGATCGATTCGGGGAGAGCCGCGCAGTTCAGGTAAATCAAAGGGCCGTTACGACGACCCGAGCGGACATGGATGGCACGCGCGGCGACCTCTTTTCCAACCCCTGTCTCCCCCGTGATCAGCACCTTGGCCTTACCCACAAATAGCTGCGCTGGACACGAATGACTC
>CAZEWD010000342.1:0-2914 GCA_964515725.1 uncultured Binatia bacterium (SeqCode) | reverse complement strand
CTGCATGATCGTTGCCGTGGGCTTGAACGCGACCCGGAACACGATGTCCTCGCCGTTGCTGATTCCACCCTGCACTCCGCCCGAACGATTGCTCGTCGTGCGGATCTGACCTGCCGGATCGATCGTGAACGGATCATTGTGCTGGCTTCCGGTCAGAAGAGTGCCTGCAAAGCCGCTGCCGATTTCAAACCCCTTCGATGCAGGGAGAGACATCATGGCTTTGGCCAGATCTGCCTCCAACCGGTCGAAAACAGGATCGCCCAGTCCGGGTGGCACGTTGCGACACACACACTCGACCACACCCCCCAGCGAGTCTCCCGCCCGGCGTGCCTGATCGATTGCCTCGATCATCTTCTCTGCCGTTGTCTGATCCGGACAACGTGCAATGTTCGATTCAACCGCAGCCAGGGTCACCGAAGACGGTTCGATGGCCGCACGGATGTCGTGAACCTGACGAACCCAGGCAATGACCTCCACCTGTGCCAGTGTCGCAAGAAGTTTACGTGCGATGGCGCCGCCCGCCACCCGGCCAATCGTTTCACGCGCTGAGGCCCGGCCTCCCCCCTGCCATTGGCGAATGCCGTACCTGGCCTCGTACGTATAGTCGGCGTGAGACGGGCGATACACGTCCTTGAAGTCTTCGTATGCGGAAGGACGGGCATCGGTGTTGCGCACCAGAATGCCGATCGGTGTTCCGAGTGTGACACCTTCGAAGACGCCCGAGAGAATTTCGGCGAGATCCTCCTCACGCCGTGCCGTGGTGATCCGGCTCTGTCCCGGCCGCCGGCGGTTCAGGTCATTCTGGATTTCCTCGACCGAGATCGGCAACCTCGGCGGACAGCCGTCCACGACGACACCGACAGCGCCTCCGTGTGATTCGCCGAAAGTGCTGATGCGAAACAGTTGTCCGAAGCTCGAGCCCATGACGGCAGGATACGAAAGCAATCCAGGACCGACAAGAGAGCTGGGCCGGATGGTGCTGTCGGAGCGACTCAATCTCGGACCACCAGAGATCGGAGTTGCCCGGTCCGATCGGTGCCTGAATCGAGATCCGGCAGAACAGCTCAGTTCAGATCGGCTGCATTCTCCAGAAAGCCGAGCAGTGTGCGCACACCGAACCCACTGGCACCGCGAGGCAGGCAGGGCTGTGGCTTGTCGATGTGTGCCGTGCTGGAAAAATCGACGTGTGCCCACGGCAGCTTGCCGGTGAATTCCCGCAGGAAAAGGCCGCCGATGATGGTGCCAGCACCGCCCTCTCCTATGTTTTTCAGATCGGCGATGTGGCTCGCGATGTCTTGTTTGTACTCGTCCACGAGCGGCAGTTCCCAGAAATGCTCACCGCAGGCCTTGCCTGCCGCAATGAGGGAATCGACCAGCTTCGACTCCGTTCCCATGATCGCTGCGTAGCGATTTCCCAGTGCGGTGCGCACCGCTCCGGTGAGCGTTGCGAAGTCGATCACCATGTCCGGTTTGCCAGCCACGGCATAGGAGAGGGCATCGGCGAGGACCAGACGCCCTTCCGCGTCGGTGTTGAGAACTTCAATGGTCTTTCCGTTGGCAGCCCGCAAAACATCGCCCGGTTTGATGGCGCCGCCTCCCGGCATATTTTCCGCCGCAGCGACGTAACCACGGACCTCGACCGGGATCGCGAGTTCCCGGACGGCGCTCATGACGGCCAGGACCGCGGCGCCTCCGGCCATATCGCGTTTCATCGTCTGCATGCCTTCCGACGTCTTCAGGGAGAGTCCGCCACTGTCGAAAGTGATTCCCTTCCCGGCGATGGCCACGGCACAAGGCGCTTTGCCACGGCTGGGGCGGTAGATCAGTTCGATGAACCGCGGTGGTTCTTCACTCCCCTGTGAGACTCCGAGAAGCGCACCCATTTTTGCCCGCTTCATCCCCCGCTCATCGAGGACACGTACGCTCAGATCATGGGCACGAGCCAGTTTTCGGGCTTCTTCGGCAAGATAGGATGGTGTCACCAGTCCGGCGGGGCGATTGATGAGGTCACGCGCATAGCAGGTTGCCAGTGCTCGCCGCCCACCCCGTGTCAGCGCCGAACGCAGCCCATTGGCGGGAGTACTGAGCAGGGACAACGCCCCGAGTTTCGGTCGCCGGCGATCCGAGTTGGTTTTCAGTTCATCGAATGTATAAGCGCTCAGATGCACTCCTTCGACGATCCACTCGACCACGGAGGGGACCCTGAACGTTGCAGGGAGTTCGATGGCGGCGCTCGTGGCACGGAGCTCCTGGGCACGTGACACGATCGTGTGAGCCACGCGGTACCACGGAGTGGCACCTTCTCCTTTGCCGGTACCGACGAGCGCGACGTAGTGGCAGGGGAGAGATCCGTGCGTCTGGAAGATGGCTACATCCCCCTCGTGACCCTTGAATGCCTGTTGGCTCGCCTCGTTGATCAAAGCGCCTTTGAGATGCCGGTCGAGTTGTGTCGCGGCCCCGGATTTCCAGTCGGCTGTCGTGGCCAGGATCAGGAGGTCGGCGGCGGTTTGCAACGGCGAATGTCCGCTAAGGGTGATTTTCATGCATTCTCCCGAGGTGTGAAGTCAACCGCTCCAGCGGCGGAGGTAAGAGAGGATCACTTCCCGTTCATGAGCATCGAGGGGTGGAATTCCGCGCCGTACCATCTCCCCCTGCATCGCCTCGACTTTGATCTTCCAGAGCTCGAATTTCATCGCGGCCGGTGCGTAGACGCGGTGGCAATTGTTGCAGCGTGCGGCATACAACCGGGCTCCTTCGGATTCAGGTTCGGGCAGTTTGGCATTGCAAGCGGAGAGCGTCGCGAGGCCGAAAGCGAGCAAGGCCCCGATCGAACGATGATACCCGGGGGACTGCGAAAAGAACGCCGGGGTCCGTCGCCCCATCAGGTAACCTCTCGATAATAGGCGGTCTGTCC
>CAZEWD010000341.1:0-2931 GCA_964515725.1 uncultured Binatia bacterium (SeqCode) | reverse complement strand
GCCCATGGTGTGGAGCAGAGAAATCGATCTCCTCTTTGTGACACAGTAGTACTAGCGACGGAGAAACAACAGCGTCAAGGAAGGTGAACTCCACCAGATCCAGGCTCAGAACAGAGTCTACCTACAACCCAGCTTCGGATAGCGGACGATTACCAATGTGCCCGGTCTAATCGGTTACTCATGTGTCCGGCTGTACACGTCCAACGTGCAACAGTCGACTTTGCGACCCAACATCGGAGGTTACCATACCCCCCTCCTCAACTCGTCTGGCAGCCGTGCAACAGGTTGTTCACACCGATGATGAGCTCATTGACCTCGACAGAGCCGCTCCCGTCGGCATCGAGTGTTGGACACTGTCCGAGCGGCGCGTTTTCCAACAGGATATTTACGCCGAGAATCAATTCGTCGACGGTTACTTCGCCGTCTCCGCTGCAATCACCGATGCACGGGATTACCGCCGTGGCCGTGGGAGATGGCTCTACGGTGAAAGTCCACGTCGGCGATGGCACAGGACTGTCCGTCGGCACCGGTCTCTCCGTCGCGGTGTAGCTTGGTGACGGCACCACCGTCGCCGTATCTGTTGCCGACGGTACCGCCATCGCTGTGTGGGTTGCGGTCACTACTGCCGTTGCCGTGTGTGTTGCCGACGGCACTGCCGTCGCTGTGTGTGTGACCGATGCAGCAGCCGTATGCGTCGGTGTAACTGACGGTGCGGGTACCGTTGTGTGTGTGGCAGATGGAACCATGGCCGTATTTGTCGGTGTCGTCGTCGGGGTTGACGTGGATGTTGTGGAGGGAGCCGCACTGATCGTTGGTGTGAGCGATGGCTTTGCCGTGACGGTGTAGACAGCCGTCACTGTCCTGCTGGCGGTACTGGTCTGGGAGGGGAGCGGAGTAAAAGTATGTGTTGCCTGCGGGACACTCGTTCCCGTCTCCGTAGGCAGGGGAGATCTCGTTGTCGTCTGTGATGGCGACGGGGGCCTGGTCGCTGTTCGGGATGGCGTCTGCGATGGTGATGGAGACCTGGTTGCTGTTTGTGTCGGCAAGTCGGTTGCCGTTGCTGTCTGTGTTGGAATCGGTGTCAGCGTCGCGCTCGGTGTGGGGGATGCTGCTGTGGCAGGACCGGGGACGCACATTCCCCGGGTCTCCTCGCCGATCTTCATCGTCTCGCAGTGGCTTTCCGGAGTACAGACATCGGCATCTTCACAGGCCACGCCGGGGTTGATCGGCTCACATGAACCGGTTTCTGGATTGCACCTCTCGCATGTCTCGAAGCACGGAGGGGCATCGAAATGCTCGCACTGCCCCGTCTTCGGATTGCAGACGTCCGCCGTACATGGATCGCCATCGATATCGGGACACTCCAGCCGTGACGGCTGGCAGAAGGCGAAGCCCTGGATGGATAGGCACGCGGCGGGAAAACAGGGACCAAAACCGATGTCGCATTTTTGTCCGATGCTGGATTCATCGGCCATGCAGAACGTCAACGGAATCTCCGGCACGAGCGCCACACAGGTTCCACAACCGAATGCGCAGGATGTCCCTTCCGGCGATGGTTCCCCGATGCATTCTCCCTGCACGCATTGTCCACTACCTCTGCAATCCCAGTTCCCCTGGGCGAGATCGCAGGCAGTGCCATCCTCCCGGAAAATCCCCTGACAGGTGCCGTCAGGCTGGCAGGACCCGCCGACCTGGCAGGGACTTTCAGGATCGCACTCCTGGCCATGCACGCCAACCACAAAGAGGAATAGAGATGCGAGAAAAAGGGTGGGGATCGTGTAGCGGCGCAATGATGGTCCTCCTGAGTTCCGGCTCAGGCTAGTCGGCAAATCTGGCCACGCAATGGCCATTTTCTCCGCGTCCCGACTCTCAGCTTGTGCGCTGCCTTGACGCTGTGCCGTTTCTGAGCGATAGAGACTCCCACGCTGCAGGGTTGAGGGAAGCCCGGTGTGAGACCGGCACGGCCCCCGCCACTGTATTCGAAACGAAAGCGGCTGTTCGCCACTGTCTCTAAGGATGGGAAGGCACCGCGAGTAGGAAGTCGAAAGTCAGGAAACCTGGCTCTGCTGCGAATCGAATGCCTTCCGGGGTGTGAGGGCGAGGTGGAATTGGATTGCAACTCATACCCGGGACGCAGGATGCGTCGCCGGGTTTTTTTATTTCTGAATCTCACCATCGGGTGGTTGCTCTTTGGCACCATCGGTGGCGTCGAAGGCGCATCGGCTGAAGAACCCGCAGCGTCGATTACTGTCCGCGCCCGTGCCGTAACCGAAACGGAACGCGTCGCGCCGACATCATTCAGCGACACCATCGACACGCGCCGCTATGCCGACGAGACGCAGTCTGTGGCGGAGGCGTTGGGCGACAGCATCGGTGTCAGCGTTCGGCGCTTCGGTGGTCTGGGTGCCTTCAGCACCGTCTCGATCCGTGGTTCGTCAGCCAACCAGGTACAGATCTATATCGACGGCATCCCCGTCTCCCGAGCCCAGAATGAGGCCGTCAATCTGGCCGATATGCCGATCGATGCGCTCGAACGGATGGAAGTCTACCGGGGAACGACGCCAGCTCGCTTCGGTGTGGCCGGGATCGGCGGCATCGTGAATCTGGTAACGAAACCGCCCAGTGCCACGGCGCATACCTCCGCCTCTGCTTCCTACGGCTCCTTCCAGACACGCAAATTCGTCGCCATGCATTCGCGCCGGATTGGCCGCTTCGATCTGCTGGGCTTCCTCTCCTATCTGGGGAGCAAGGGCGATTTCCCGTACCGAAGCGACCGCCAGACGGCCGATAATCGTCACGACGATTTCGACACGACTCGCAAGAATAATTCGTTCGATTCGTTCGACGCGCTGTTGAAGGCGGGCACCGACGTCAACCCGAATCTGCGTCTCGAACTGAGCACCGAGACATATTGGAAAGAAAATGGCCTCC
>CAZEWD010000340.1:2068-2932 GCA_964515725.1 uncultured Binatia bacterium (SeqCode) | reverse complement strand
CCCCGAGTTCCTTTCGCCGTTGCCGGATGAGTGCCTCCAGCTCGTCGAGATCACGGGCGGAGGCCTCCGAAACCCGCTCGGCAAGCATGGCGATTGCCTGGCGGCCTCCGAGTGCCTCGTCGAGGACCGTACGCGCTGTCGATTCCATGAACTCCTCGCGCGAGAGTTTCGGCGAGTAGAGGTAGCGTTTGCCGTCACGCCGGCGGTCGAGCAGCCCCTTGTCATGGAGGCGGACGACGGTCGTCATGATTGTCGTGTACGCGATGTCGCGCTGCTTTTCGAGGACGGCAAGAATGTCGCTGACGGCAAAGGAGGACAGCTTGCGTCCCCAGACGACGTCCATGATGGCCGCCTCCAGTTCGTGCAGCCGGAGTTCCAGCCCCTTTTTTCCCGGGCGAAGGCGAAATGTCACGGGTGAATCCTCCAACGGCCAAGTATCTACGATCCCCTGTAGTAGACAAGAGTCTTTCTGTCGAGAGCGAATCAGCGGGTCTTGCCTCAGGAGCGAGAAAGGGATCTGGCGTCCGGCGATCGTGTGAAACGGCGCGTGCTGGAAGGGACAGCGGCCGTTCAACTCGGTCGTGACGTGCCTTGAATTCAGCGGCAGCGCCGTCTCTGGCTGCAGCGATGCGTCGCTCGTTGAGCAGCAACGTCAAGTATTTCTCCTCAAACCCAGGCGTCAAATTCCCTTTGCTCACGCAGGTGCGAGGACTGTCACTCCTGTGCCCGGTCTGAAGTGCTACCCATGTGCCCGGCCGTACATCGCGCCCGGGGCAGCCAGGCCCGTCTGGCCACAATCTCTCCTGCCCCAATCCGATGCTCCAGTTTCCTTTCCTCGGCTTGTGCTGCGTCCTGCGCTATTCT
>CAZEWD010000340.1:0-2058 GCA_964515725.1 uncultured Binatia bacterium (SeqCode) | reverse complement strand
GGGAAGGAGTTCGAGGTGAGTCGCTTTTTCATTCCAGAGCCAGTGGCGCCGTGGCACATTGCTGCGGCCCGGACACCCCAACCATGAGCCAGGATGCGCCGTTGGATCAGCACACCGCCCCGGCCGTTGCCACGAAACGGACGGCGCGGCGGTTCGTCGTCCTGATGGGCGTGGTCGCACTCTTCGGCGACATGACCTACGAGGGTGCACGCGGCCTCGTGGGCCCCTACCTGGCCCTTCTCGGTGCCAGCGCGACGGCAGTCGGATTTGCCGCCGGGCTGGGTGAATTCCTCGGTTACGGACTGCGCCTCTTCACGGGCTGGCTGGGCGACCGCACGCGCGCCTACTGGCCACTCGTCATTGCCGGTTACAGCGTGAACTTCATCGCCGTCCCCGGCCTGGCACTCGTCGGAAGCTGGCAGGCCGCCGTCCTCCTCCTTCTCCTCGAAAGGATCGGCAAGGCGATCCGCAGCCCGGCACGTTCGACGCTCGTTTCTTTTGCCGCAAACGAATCCGGTGCCGGCACCAGCTTTGGGATCGAAGAGGCGCTCGATCAGATCGGCGCCGTGAGCGGTCCGCTGCTGACCGCCCTGGCAATCTGGGTCGTGCGCGAGGAACCGGTCTCGACCCAATACCGGGTTGCCTTCGCTGTCCTCCTCCTCCCCGTACTCTTCAATCTCGCCTTCGTGCTACGTGCACGGGCGAAATTCCCGTACCCCGAAAATCTGGAGAGCGCCACGGCACACATCCCGTTGCACGCAGGCGGACTGTTCCGCTGGTACGTAGCCGCCGCCATGCTCATGGCCCTGGGTTTTGCGGACTGGGCGCTCGTCGCCTTCCATGCAAGCCGCGCCGGCCTGCTCGACGCCGCGACGCTGCCGCTCCTCTATGCCGGCGCCATGGCCGTCGATGCGCTGGGCGCGCTGGCTTTCGGGGCGCTTTTCGATCGCTACGGTCTTCTGACACTGGCCGTCACCACGGCGGTGTCGTCCGTTTTTGCACCACTCGTCTTTCTGATCCCCTCGACTTTGCTCCTCCTTCTCGGTTCCATGTGCTGGGCCATTGGCATGGGCGCGCAGGACTCCATTTTCAAAGCGGCCATCGCCAAACTCGTTCCGAAGCAGGAGCGCAGCCGCGCCTACGGTGTCTTCTTCGCCTTTGTTGGGCTTGCCTGGTGGCTCGGCAGCACCGCCATGGGCTGGCTGTACGAGAGGTCGTTCGCCAGCCTCGCCGCCTTCTCCGTTCTCACACAACTGGCGGCCATTCCCATCCTGTGGGGCGTAGGGAGCCGCTTGCGAAAGCGGGAAGCGGAACACAGGTGAGGTTGCACGGCTCCGGCGGAGAAGTGGGAACCCCAGACAACCGGCCACCGGCGAATGAATTGCCGCAAAACCAATTCTTCGCCCACATGCGCAAGACGCCGGCCATCGCCCGCCACATGGGCCGTGCCGCAATCATCTCCCTACTCCGGCAGGCACGTGATGAATGAGCCGCAGGTGATCGTGAGCCATGCAAGACTTCCGGTTGGGAAATCCTCAGGCTATGAACGAGCTGCTGGAACCCATTTCGCGGACAGGCGTCCGGTTGCAGCAACTCCGGCACGGTCCGCCAAACGAAACGAGGAACCGATGATGGAACAAACCGCACAGCTCTACTCGCTCGACAGGCCCGAACCGGAGACGCAGCGCGTCTTTGCCCTGCAACGCAAAGCCTATCTGCAGCATCCCTACCCCAGCGCGGAGGAACGGCTCGATCACCTGGCGAAGCTGGAGCACATCCTGATCGACAATGTCGACGCCATCACCGATGCGATCCACGCGGATTTCGGACACCGTAGCGCCGAGGAGTCGAAGCTCCTCGAGATCTTCAGTTGTGTCGACGGCATCCGCTACACACGCCGGCATCTGCGCAAATGGATGCAACCACAGCGCCGCTCCGTATCGATGATGTTTTTCGGCATGGTGACGCCGAAGCGGCCCGAGGCGACCTGCTTGATGGCCGAACGCAGCGAGTCGCCCTCCTGCAGCGGGATGTCGCGCTCGATGCGGCCGTCGCCGA
>CAZEWD010000339.1:0-2995 GCA_964515725.1 uncultured Binatia bacterium (SeqCode) | reverse complement strand
AAAAGGTTGCCAGCGATCTTGTCCAGATGTCGAGCAACTTGAGCGGTGTCGAGTGGACAGAGATGAAAAAGAAGGGATACGCCCGCTTCACCGGAGTGGGCCGTAGCGCCGTATCGGTGGGAAATGCGTGTGATGTTCCACCGGACGACACGGTGGTTCCCTTCCAGTATCACATCGAGAAAAAAGAGCCCTATCCGACACTCACACGGCGGATCCAGTTCTATATCGATCACCCGTTCTACAAGGAGCTTGGTGAGATGCTGCCGGTGCACAAAGATCCGCCGAAAGCAGGCGGAGACTATCCGTTGACACTGTCCGGCGGGCACACGCGTTGGTCGATCCATGCCGCATGGCGCGATGATGCGCGCATGCTCCGGCTGCAACGCGGTGGGCCGATCATGTACATGAGCACCTCAGATGCACAGGCGCGTGGGATCCAGGACGGTGAGATGGTGGAGGTTCGTAACGATATCGACAGCTTCCGCATCCAGGCGAAAGTGTCACCACAGATTCGTCCGGGTATGGTGATCATTTATCACGCCTGGGAGAACTACCAGTTCGAAGGTGGCAAGGGTTTTCAGAATCTCATCCCCAGCCCTATCAATCCCGTGGAACTCGCAGGGGGAGAAGGCCACCTGCGGCCGATCTCGATCTGTCTCCAACCAGGTCAGAACGATCGTGACACGAAAGTCGAAGTGACCCGAATCGCCGTATAATTATCAGGGGAAAGGCGATCGAGACTCGATACTTCAGGATCTCCGATCCCCGGCCGGTCAAACAGGGCTGATAGCAAGGGTGCCTCACTCTGGGGTGTCATGAAGACACCTGGGATGTGAGACATCCGGTAAGTTCAGTGCAGCGTCGCTGCGCCTGGATCAGTGACGGGAAGGCGGCGCCAGGCCAGCCCCTGGAACGCTACGATCTGCCGGACGTCTCATCGCCGCTTTTCCGTGACGCGCAATGCGATCTTTGTGCGGCCCTTGCCGGCTGGTTTCTTCTCTTTCACCATCCGTGACTTTGTTGCTTGCGGAGGACCCGGTACGCTCAGTCGCGCTGCTACGCCGAGGACGGCGTCGATGTAGGCATCCGACCGGTTGTAATGCCAGATGATGCCTCGCTGGTCGCTTCGGGGAATACCGGGGACCCAGCCATAGTGGGCCAGGTACCGTGCACACGAGGCCACGGCATCGTCGAAATCGTACAGACTGATCCGGCCGTCGCCGTTCCCGTCCGTTGCGTGGGCGAGGAAACTGGTCGGCAGAAATTGTGGGAACCCAAACGCTCCGGCCGGGGAGCCTCGCAAATCCACCGGATCGATACGCAGCCGGTCTGCCACCTCGAACAGAGCGCGGACTTCGGGATAAAAGGTCTCCTCGAGATAGTTTCCGCGCCGCCCGACGCGAATTTCCAGATCGGGATCATATTTGTCCCCGAGAGCGCGCAAGCGCGCCAGATTGCGGGCGCGATTGGCTGGCTCGTTCGCCATGGCGAGGCGGGCCAGACGATACAGGACGACGCTCGAACCTGTGTTCCGGCCACAGCCGGTTTCGATGTGCAGGATTGCCGCTACGACGTTGGCCGAAACACCGTACTTCCTCTCGGCTCGCTGGAAAGACTCGGCGTATCGTTGGCGGCAACTACGGGCCGCACTGACATTGGCCGGGCGGAGAAAGCCCCGGTACATCAGGTTTGATTCGCGCGGTGGATCGGCAGAGAACTGCAACTCGGTGAATGCGGGGATACGTGGGTCTGCAAAGGCCGCCACAACTCGTGACCGCGGCACCCCATCCGCCGAGAGCTTGTCGATCAGATACTCCCATCCCGTCGTATCGGCACACGCCGCACCCGTCCAACCGATCGTAAGAACCGCAGGGATCATCCACCACTTCATGCCGGTCCACATGATGAACGGATCTGACACGAGAAACAACATCTGGTTCAAGCCATGCAACTTCCCTACAAGGGTGAGGATGCCCCGACGTCTTGCGCTGCTCTTTCTTTGCCGAGCCCTCACGTTGTGGGTGCCTTTCCTGGGACTGACACCATTGTCGGCCCTGGCAGCAGTGTTTCCCCGGATCGTAAATGGCAGTGCGACGTTTGCCCATCCGGCCGTCGGAATGGTCCTGTTTTACGATGATGCCTCCCGTTTCGGCCCGAACGGGATGTGCTCCGGGACGTTGATCGGCTGCCGCACGTTTCTGACCGCAGCTCACTGTGTCTGTCCGGATTGGACAGACAGCTTTGCCTCCTGTGTCCAGGAAGGTGTGGTCGATCCGCAAACCGTGCGTGTGCTTTTTCAGAACAGCGGCTATCTCGACGTCGAGAGCATCTCGGTGGATCCCGCATATCAATTCGCCATCGGTGGCGATCTGGCGATCCTCACCCTGGCGCAACCCGTTACGGCCATCGTGCCCATGGCAATCAACACTTTGCGTCGTCCGGATCCCGGGCAACGCGGGATTGTCGTTGGATTCGGCAATACGTCGGTTGACGATCGTGTGGATGACGCCGGCATCAAGCGCTGGGGAGTGATCACGACCGGCCTGTGCGCGGAGGATATCCCTCAGGACACTCACATCTGCTGGAATTTCGAGGGGGTTGATGCGAGCACATGCGAGGGCGATTCGGGCGGACCGCTTCTCACGGATCTCGGGGATGGTCTGGTGTTGGCGGGAGTCACTTCGGGTGGCAGCAGCTTTGATTGCTTACCGCCGGATGTGCCGTTCAATACCGACGTGTTCGTCGAACGCGACTGGCTGATCCACACGGCCGGAGCGGATCTGGACACGGCAGTCTGCGGGCCTTTTTCTCCTGTTGGCACAGCTCCGACGCAGACGCTGTACCGCAGCGGTCATCTCGACACGGATACTCCGGGTATGAAATGGACATTGTCCGTGCCGCCGGGTACGGCCGAACTCCGGGTGACGTTCAATGGAGTGATCGATGGCAGTGGACGGGGTACCGATTTCGATCTTTTTGTGGTGCATGGTGAAGA
>CAZEWD010000338.1:0-3014 GCA_964515725.1 uncultured Binatia bacterium (SeqCode) | reverse complement strand
CAGGAGTCGGATCCTGGATGCGCTGGCGGGCACGCACGAACGTTCTTTTGATCACCATCGGCGGATTGAGAGCCGATGCCCTCGCGAAGGACACCACCCCACAGCTCTCCGCCTGGCTCCAGAGCGCCACGCTGTTCTCCTCCGCTGTAAGCCCGTCGCCGCGAAGCCGGCCGGCGATGGCTGGCGTGTTGACCGGCTTCTCGCCGCGGATCCATCGTATTCGCAACATCACCGACCGCTTGCCGCCAGATCTCCTCTCGTTGCCCGAATCGTTTCGCCAGGCCCGATATCGCACCTCGGCTGTGGTATCCCGTTTCGACCTCGATCACATCTACGGTCTGGATCGCGGCTTCCAATCCTATGATGATCGATACGACCAACCCGTGGTCGGTGATGGAAAGGATCCCCTCCATCTGCCGAGCCTCTATTTCGGGGATGCTTCCCGGGATCGCCGTTTCCATGAAGTGAAGCTGCGGCAGGACAGCATTCGTAGCAATGCGGCCACCGCGGATGCTGCCCTTGGCCTGATGCAGGAAATCGGCAATGGCCCGTTCTTTGTCTGGGTCGATTTCTTTGGCGCAGGCCGCCGTTGGCCCGAGGAGTTCTCTCCTGAAACCCTCCGCCAGCAGTACTCGACTTCTTTGCTGGAAGTCGATGGCCAGGTGGCGCGTCTCCTTCAGGGCTTGACTCAACTCGGACTGCAACGTCGCACGATCGTCATCATTCACGGAGATCATGGGCAGGCGCTGTCCGATCACGGGACCTTTGCCACAGGGCAGGAACTCTACGATTCGAGTGTGCTCGTTCCGCTGGTGATTCGTTGGGGAGACCGGCTCCCGCAAGGCCGTGTGATCGAGAGACCCGTTTCGCTGCTCGATATTGCGCCGACCCTCCGCGAACTGTCTGGGCTGGCCCGCATGGAATCGGAGGGGGTCAGCCTTGCCTCGGCCTTGACGGGCACTGTGCTGCCTCCCGAAAGGGATTTATACCTCGAGACGTATCTGACCGGTTCTGCGGCTGGGGCGATCGGGGGAACCCCCGGTGCCAGTTCGGCGGCCGACATGAGGAAGCGCGCATTGCGCGGGGAGCGTTGGAAGCTGATTCGTACCGAACCCTATGTCTTGATCGACGGCAAGCCGACTGCGAGTGTGGGTGGTCCACCGGGAACGAAGGTTCGTGAAGAGTTCTATGATCTTCAGAGCGATCCAGGGGAGAGGCACAATCTCATCCTGCAAGGTGGCGAAGACCTGACCCGAATGCGCGAGGAACTCCTTCGCGGGACGGTCGATAACAACGCGGAGTGAGCGGCTGTGAACGAGCACAAGGTGATGGTCGTGTTTGGAACACGGCCCGAAGCGGTGAAATTGGCGCCGGTGGTTCACGCGCTGCGGCGGCGAATGTCCGTGAGCGTTTGTGTCACGGCCCAGCACCGGCAGATGCTCGATCAGGTCCTGCAGGCCTTTGAATTGACACCGGATATCGATCTCAATTTGATGAGAGAAAATCAGGATTTGTTCGATATCACGGGACGCGGCATGCCAGCCCTGCGCGATGCGTTCCAACGGGAGAATCCACGCCTGGTTCTCGTCCAGGGGGACACCACGACTTCCTTTGTGGCTGCCCTGGCGGCCTTCTATGTCCGCATCGAGGTGGGGCATATCGAGGCCGGTCTGCGCACTGACGACAAACGGCAGCCATTTCCCGAGGAGATCAATCGCCGGCTTACCTCGGTGCTCGCTGATTGGCATTTCCCGCCGACGCAGTGGGCGCGCGACAATTTACTGCGAGAACATGTGGCGCCGGAACGCATTTTCGTGACAGGGAACACCGGTATCGATGCGCTCCTCGATATCTCTTCGCGCCTGAGTCGAGGGCAGGTTCTGGCCGATCTTCCTGCCGAGATTGCCGATCGCCTGGGCGACCGGCGGATGATCCTGGTGACGGGACACCGGCGCGAGAGCTTTGGTCCCGGTTTCCAGCGGATTTGTCACGCACTCCGTTTGATTGCCGAAGAATATCCAGATGTCGTTCTGGTCTATCCGGTCCACCTCAACCCGAATGTCCAGGAACCCGTCCATCGCCTGTTGGGCGGCATCGATCGTGTCCTTTTGGTTCGGCCCATGGATTACGTTCCCTTCGTGGCATTGATGCGTCGAGCCACACTGATTCTCACCGACTCGGGAGGAATCCAGGAAGAAGCCCCGTCCCTGGGAAAACCCGTACTCGTCATGCGCGAAACCACCGAGCGACCCGAAGGAGTCCAGGCCGGTGTTGCACGACTGGTGGGGACGGATATTGAAGCGATCCGTGGCGCCGTCCACCAACTCCTCACCGATAGCGATGCCTATCGTGGAATGGCGAGTCCGATGAACCCATATGGCGATGGACGCGCCGCAGAGAGGATCGCCTCGATCGTGGAACAGATCGTTCGTGACGAAGCCCCGAAACTGCCTGCGGATCTTGCCACGTAAGCTTTGGATCAATCAGGCCGGCAGCACGGATTGATCCAGAAAACTTGTTACCAGCCTGCGGGGTGGAGTGTGCCCACCCCGCAGGCTGGTAACTCTATTGCGGTGCTTCCTCTTCGGCTGTTGGCGCCGCTTCTTGCTCCGCTGCGGCCGGTGCCGTGTCTGCCGGTGGAGGTGCCTGTTCCACGCCCTGCGGTGCATTCTCCTGGTTCGACTTGATTACGTTCAGTTCGACTCGTCGATTCTCGGCCCGTCCGCTTTCCGTGCTGTTGTCCGCCACGGGCCGACTTTCGCCGTAACCGACGACTTCCATCCGTTCGGGCACCACACCCCGGTTCACCAGGTAGCGGAAAACCGCTTCCGCGCGGCGCACGGACAATTTCTCGTTGTACTCCTCCGTACCCATGTCGTCGGTGTGGCCTTCGACAGAAATGCGAACCTGCGGATTGGCCATGAGCGTCTGAGCGGCTTCATCCAGTCCCGGCCGTGAATCGGGACGGATATCGCTCTTGTCGAAGTCGAAATTGACGCCGCGCAAAACGAGCC
>CAZEWD010000337.1:0-3017 GCA_964515725.1 uncultured Binatia bacterium (SeqCode) | reverse complement strand
AGTAGGAATAAACATGATGTGGGAGAAACACGACGGGCGCCAGTGCCGCACCAAAGAGTGTCAGCCCGAATGCCACCTTTCGAAGATCCGAACCCTCTCTCGAAGAATACGCCACCACAACCGACAGCACCCAGGCGATCAGCCAGGCAAGGCCAAGGAAAAGGTTGAGTCTCGGATGGTCGAACGTAACCTCATACAGGCCGTTGACCGTAAAACCCACATAGCGTCCCACATTCTCCAGAGCGGCCCAAACATCGATTGACGGCCGATAGGCGCTTTGCATCACGCCGAGGACGATCGGATCCGTGACGGATTCCGGGAGCAAGACGTAGGTGTGATAGATCTTCCCTGCCAGGTACGCGATTGCCACTGCGTACATACAGACAAGGGGAATCGCGGCGGCACGCCACTGCTCCCGTGGATGCAGCAGGATCGTTGCTGCAGTCAGAGCCACCGGGAACGTGATCCCATGCTCACTGGAAAGCAACGTCAAGCCGAAGAAGAAAACGCCAACTCCGTATTGCTGCCAACCTCGTAATCCAAGCCAGAGCCAGAGTCCGAGGAGATAAAACAAGGCTGCACCCGACATGGTACAGAGTGCATTCCAGCACGCGGCAATGGCATGCCCGGGAGCCGTCGTATATGCCAGCGCGGTCGCCACCGAATATGCACGATGGGGAAAAATACGGTCTGCCAGCAAGAAAACGAGGACGGCGTTGGCTACCTGCAGTGCCAGTTGCACCGCGTGATAGCCGACCGGATCATGTCCAAAGAGAAGCCGTAGGAGTGAAAAATACCCTACGGTCGACAATGGGCGGTACAGCAACAGGCCATGGACCGGAGTAAAGATCCGAGCGACACCTGCCAGAGATTGAAAACTGATTTTGCTGGCTGCCCGTAGGACCCAAAAATCATCGAAATGAAAAAAGGCCTTGAGACAATCCCCCGATCGCCAATAGACGAGCAGAGCCGCGATCGACGCAACCAGGACGCAGGAGGCGAGTCTCCCGGCACGCGGGCCAGAGCGGAGAGCCCCCCGCCACGGAAGGTGCGATTTGAGAAAAGAGGACGTCGAACCTACGATCTCGCGGTGGCCTTCTTTTTCGCCTTCACGGCAGACTTGGTTGGTTTCGCGGTTCTTCCAGCCGATTTTGCCGTTTTCGTGGCCCGTTGAACCGATTTGGCCGGTTTCGCCGCCGTTGGGGAAGATTTGGCTGGCCTGGCGGTCTTGGCCGTCCGCTTCTTTTCGCTGATCGGTGTCCGCGCCGTGGAGTCGGCCACCGTGCGTTTGGATGCCGATGCGGCCGGCACGGCCTTCCTGGCACCAGTTGATGGACGAGAGCGCAAGACCTGGTACTTCACCTTACTGGCCAACTGGCCAAAGAGCATGTTCAACAGATGGGAATCGTGACGGCGCAAGGCGTCTTCCATGCGCTGCCGGTGATCTTCAAGGTAGGTGATCTGGTACTCCCGCTTCAGAATCTGTACACGATCCGGCACTTTCGACCGGGTCTGCACGATCCGAGCGATCTCATGCAAGATCGTACTGTCGATTCGCGCCACCACTGCCCTCCAACTCGCGTTCGTACGTTTTCCGCCGCGAGCGCGCCTCGTCTAACACGATTGGTCAGAAACGCAAGAGAGGATTCCTCACTGCTGCAGCGCCGCTGCAATCAGCCACGGACCCGACGCTCCTCCGCTTCTTGCTCCGCTTTGCAGTCGATGCAAAGGGTCGTGACCGGACGGGCATTCAGTCGCTCGAGACCGATTTCGCCACCGCACTCCTCGCAAATTCCGTACGTTCCCAGTTGGATACGCGCCAGGGCTTCGTCGATCTTGCTGAGCAGCTTTCTCTCCCGATCTCGGATCCGCAACACGGAAATACCATCGGCCTCGATGGATGCCCGGTCGGTTGGATCAGGAGTGTTCTCTTTCTCCGCCGTCATTCCGCCGACGGTTCTTCCTGCTTCTTCCAGCAATTCTCGCCGTCTCACGTTGAGAATTTCTTCGAATTTCTTGAGTTGATTCGGATTCACTCAAACTCCGTTGAAGCCTAGGTTACGTAACACTCAGTCAACACGACTGTAAAGCATAACTTTGCGGCAGATCACCACCTCAGCCGATCGATTGCCGGACCTGCCGGCGTGCCCAGGCATCCGCCGCCAGGAGCGTTTCCATGTCTTCGGCTTTCTGCACCTCGTGGCAGTCGACGATTTTCTCGATGATTTTCGGAATCTGTTGGAACGCGATCTCTCCCTGCAGGAATGCTGCGACGAGGACTTCGTTGGCGGCATTCACCACCGCGGGCAAGGTCCCTCGGGTCTGCAATGCCCTGTAGGCCAACGCAAGACAGGGAAAGCGCTCAAAGTCAGGCGCAAAGAATTCCAGGTTTCCTATCTTCGGTAGGTCGAGACGCGGCAGGTACGTCAGGGGAAGCCGCTCGGGATAGGCAAGGATATAGGAGATCGGAATCGCCATGTCTGGGATGCCCATCTGGGCGATGACGGATCCATCCACGTATTCCACCATGGAATGAATGACACTCTGCGGATGGATCACGACATCGATCTGTTCGTGTGGAAATCCGAAGAGCCAGTGCGCCTCGATGACTTCCAGCCCTTTGTTCATCAATGTTGCCGAATCGACGGTAATTTTCGGCCCCATTTTCCAGGTCGGATGCTGTAGCGCGCTCTCGACAGTGACCCTCTCCAACTCCGCGGTACTGTGGCGCAGAAAGGGTCCACCCGATGCCGTGAGCACCAATCGGCGTACATCTGCTCCGCGATGTCCGCGCAGCGCCTGAAAAATCGCGTTGTGCTCGCTGTCGATGGGAAATAGCTGTACTCCCACGGTAGCGGCTGCCCGCGTGACGAGTTCTCCGGCGACCACAAGGACTTCCTTGTTCGCGAGAGCCACATCCTTGCCCGCCTCGATCGCACGTAACGTGGGCAACAACCCGACGGCACCAACGAGAGCGGATACAACGAGGCCGGCCTCGGGCGCGGTCGCAACGTCAA
>CAZEWD010000336.1:0-3076 GCA_964515725.1 uncultured Binatia bacterium (SeqCode) | reverse complement strand
GCGCCATCGACGATCGTCGTGTTGTCCTTGTCCACGACGACCCGCTTGGCACGCCCCAGGTCGTTGAGAGTCACGTTTTCGAGCTTGATGCCCAGTTCTTCCGCGATCACGCGGCCGCCCGTGAGGATGGCGATGTCCTCGAGCATCGCCTTGCGACGATCTCCGAAGCCCGGCGCCTTCACCGCCACACACTGCAAGGTGCCGCGGATCTTGTTGACAACCAGGGTCGCCAGCGCCTCGCCTTCGATGTCTTCGGCAATGATGATGAACGGCTTTCCGGTGCGAGCGATCGCCTCGAGCACCGGCAACAGATCCTTCATCGAGCTGATGTTCTTCTCGTGGATGAGCAGATAAGCGTCTTCGACGCGGCACTCCATCTTGTCCGGATCCGTCACGAAGTACGGCGAGAGATAGCCGCGGTCGAACTGCATTCCTTCGACCACTTCGAGGGTCGTCTCGAGGCCCTTTGCCTCCTCGACCGTGATCACACCCTCTTTGCCGACTTTTTCCATGGCCTCGGCGATGATTTCACCGATGGTGGGATCATTGTTTGCGGAAATCGTTCCCACCTGGGCGATCTCCTTCTGTTCTTTGGTCGCTTTGGAGAGCTTGCGCAGCTCTCCGATGGAGGCTGCCACGGCCTTGTCGATCCCACGCTTGATGCTCATCGGATCGTGGCCGGCCGCCACCATCTTGGCGCCTTCCGTAAAAATCGCTCGCGCCAGCACAGTCGCCGTCGTGGTCCCATCGCCCGCCACGTCCGACGTCTTGCTGGCGACTTCCTTGACCATCTGGGCGCCCATATTCTCGAACTTGTCTTCGAGCTGGACTTCCTTGGCAACGGTCACACCGTCCTTGGTGATATTGGGCGCACCAAACGACTTTTCGAGTACGACGTTGCGACCTTTCGGCCCGAGTGTCACGGTGACGGCGTCAGCAAGGACTTTAACACCGGCGAGCACCTTGTTCCGTGCCTCTTCACTGAATTTTACAACCTTGGCAGCCATGGGGATCTCCTTAGCCTTCCAGAATGCCGAGGATGTCGTCCTCGCGCATGATCAGATACTCGTTGCCGTCGAGCTTGATTTCCGTTCCAGAATACTTGCCGAACAGAATCCGATCACCGGCCTTCACGCTGAGTGGAGTGACTTTGCCATCCTCGCTCACTCGGCCATTCCCCACCGCGATGACCTTGCCTTCCTGCGGCTTCTGCTTGGCTGCGTCGGGAATAATGATTCCGCCCTTGGTTTTCTGCTCTTCCTCAACCCGCGCCACCAGGACGCGGTCTTGAAGCGGCCGAATTTTCATGCCTGCTCCTCCTCAGAATATGGGTGATTTTGGACCGAAAGTCCGGGGCGCAACCTAACCACCGACCCTCCGCTGTCAAGGCGGCGCCAGAAATTCTGTGTAAGTTTTTTTAGTGCACCGGCGGTGCGTCGAGTAGACTCAGCAATTCATCGAGGGTGCGCTGCAGGGAAACATCCTTGCGTTTGCGCTCTTCTACGACACGGACCGAGTAGAGAACGCTGGTATGGTCCCGTCCACCAAACTGTTCTGCGATCGAGGCAAGCGAAGCATGGGCGACGAGCCGACACAGGAACATGGCGATCTGGCGTGCCTGTGAGAGCGCCCGCGCGCGGCGATGTGACCGCAGGTCCTCGGCGCGCAGGCCGTAGTGGGCAGCGACACATTCGATGACCGACTCGACGCTCACGAGTTTGCGGGCAGGGACGGCACCGCTCAGGATACGCTCGACCGATACGTCGGTGAGATCCCTCTTTTCGAGACTCCTGATGGCCAGCACACGAGTCAGCGCACCTTCCAGTTCGCGCACACTGGGTCCACAGCAACGCGCGATGGCGGAAGCAATCTCATGGGAGATCGGGGTGCCGTTCAGTTGCGCTTTGCGGCAAGCGATTTCGACTCGCATTTCGAATGTGGGTGGGCGGACATCGGCGATCATGCCGCCTTCGAAGCGACTCCTCAGCCGATGCTCCAGTTCGTTGATCGCATGGGGCGGCTTGTCCGACGTCAGGACAATCTGCCGTCCCGCGGTATAGAGGGCCTCGAAGGTGTGAAAAAACTCTTCCTGTGTCCGTTCCTTACCGGCAAGAAACTGGACATCATCGAGGATGAGCACGTCCAGTTCACGGAAACGATCACGAAAGGCATTCATCTGGTCCTGCCGGAGCGCGCCGATCAGAAGATTCATGAAGGCTTCCGCCGACAAACAACCGACCCGCCCACGCCGTTCCCCATGGAGCACCGAGTGCCCGATCGCATTCACCAGATGCGTCTTCCCCAGGCCGACCCCTCCCCACAAAAACAAGGGATTGAGTCTCTTGCCGAGTGTTTCGACGACCTGGCAAGCGGCCTGACTGGCAACCTGATTCGATGGACCGACAACAAAATTGTCAAACACATAGTGAGGAACGAGGCGGCCGACCTGCAAAGTCCGTTTTCGCAAACTGGCTGCCGTCGATTCCCGTTTCACGGGTTTCACCGTTGTCCCCGGAGTAGGGGATGGAGTCTCCTCCGCCGGCTCCGTAACGACGATACGGACCTCCGGCGCCGACTCAGGCGGGCCCAACGCATCACAGATCGACTGCAGATAATTTCGAGTGACCCACTCCTGGTAGAACCGGTTCGGAACCTCCAGGCGCAGCCCTCGTGTCTCTCGCACACAACGGATCGGCTCGATCCACACGGAGAAGTTGCGTTCCCCGATCGCATCTCGAAGCCGTGGCAAAGCGGCTTGCCACTCAGCGTCCATAGATCACCGCTCCCTCCGATATCCTTTCCCAAGATCTCATTCGGCTGTCGTGCCGGTTATCCACACCTGGGGACAACTCGGCAACTTGCTGATTCGCCGCTACTTCTCAGCCCTCTCCACCGCACTGTGCACACACACCGCAACCCCCGCACCGCTGCCCCTTTTTGCCTCAGGGAACCAACGTGCACAGCCGAACGAGCTCTTCATTTTCAACGATTCAGATCAAACTTCGATGAAGCTGTGAGAGGCGCCTGAGTAGTGGCGCACACCCGGCGAGTCAAGAAATTTTTCGCATCTGCCGCA
>CAZEWD010000335.1:1964-3084 GCA_964515725.1 uncultured Binatia bacterium (SeqCode) | reverse complement strand
ACACTCGAGAAGTGCCTCTACATCGCTGTTTTCCTGATCGCGGTGTTGAACCGTTTCTACGATCTCGGGGATCGCCCTTACCATCACGACGAATCGATCCACGCTTTTTATTCGTGGAAGATCACCGACGATGGGATCGCCAGCTACAAGTACGACCCCGTGTACCACGGCCCGGTCCTCTACTATTCGTCGGCGCTGGTGATGAAGCTGTTTGGCGACTCAGACTTCACCGGCCGTCTGAGCGCGGTTCTCTTCGGCTTCGGGATCCTTGCCTTTGCCTGGCCGCTGCGGCGTTTCATCGGCCGCTGGTCTGCGTTCATGTTTTTAACGCTGGCGACATTTTCGCCGGCGTTCACCTATTTTACGCGCTTCATCCGGCATGATGTGTTTGTGGGCTTTGGCAACATCATGGCCGTCTACTTTGTGTTCCGTTATGCGGAGACGCGTAAGGCGTTGCACCTGTATCTGTCGGCGATCGGTCTCGCACTGGCCTTCTGCAACAAGGAGGACATGTACGCATTGATCCCCGTCATGTTCCTAAGCCTGGGATTGATGCTTCTCTGGGAGGTCGTCTACGCGGAGGATTGGCGCAAACAGTTGAGCAGTACCTGGACGGAGTCGAAGACGCTGTTGCGTGGTGCGCTGGTCCCGATCCTCACCTCGATCATTCTCTTCGTGGTCGTCTCTCTGGCCTTCTACACGTCTCTCTTCTCACATCCGGAAAAATGGGACATGGTGACTCCCGCCATCAAGTACTGGTGGGGGCAGCACACCATCAAGCGCATTGGCGGACCCTGGTATTACTACTTTCCACAGCTCATCGCCTATGAGCCGCTGATTCTGGTGCCGAGTTTTCTCCTGATGTTCATTCCGCTGATCACGCCGCGGCCGAATGAAGGGCGCGCGACCCATATCCTCTGGGGCCTGACGATCGGCACTTTCGTCATTTTCCTGGGCACGATGTTCAAGGACCTGCATCTCGCGGGGCTGGTGGTTCTATTGCCGCTCTCGTTGGCAGGTCTGACTCTGATGAGGCGCTGGCTACCGAGCCGTTTCGTGCGCTTCGCGATCTTCTGGAGCTTCGGCTGCATCGGCTTCTATTCGTGGGCACAGGAAAAGG
>CAZEWD010000335.1:0-1903 GCA_964515725.1 uncultured Binatia bacterium (SeqCode) | reverse complement strand
CTTCTCTTCCCCCTTCTTCTGCCTCTGCTGATCCTCGCCGCGGTATGGTTCGGCAAGCTCATCGAGGAGCGGGTGTTTCTCCGGCCGATCCCTTTGCTGAGCGTGATCGCTGCCGGCGTGTTCACCGTCTGGACGTTGATTGCGAGTAATTACCTGCATGGTGCTCCTCGACCGGCCGAGCAGGGGCCTCGGCACGCCGAACTCCTGGCTTATGTGCAATCGACCTATGACATTCATATGGTCATGGAGCGGATCGAACAGGTGGGGAAGATCCTTGGCACGGGAGACAAGACGCGCCTGGCTGTATCGGGCAATGCTACCTGGCCGTTGAGCTGGTATCTCCGCCATTATCCGGTCAACTGGTCAGCCGATGTGCGCAACGTCGATACGCCCGTGGTGGTGATCGACAAGGAGGCGACCAATGCCTTGGACAAAGCGCTGGCCGAAAAATATGAAAAAATTCCATTTGCCATCCGTGGTTGGTGGGAGCCCGATACCGCAAGATTGAATGTCAACACCGCACTGCGCTGGCTCGTCACACGTGAAGCGTTCAGCGGCGTCGGATCGAGTGACGCGGTGATGTACGTCTTGAAAGACCCGAAGCCAGGGGAGACGATCGCTTCGATTGCTGTCAATCCACCGCCGGCTGCTCGCTCCTATGGCAGTGCCCCCCGCCTCGACAAACCCGTGGCCGTATGGGGCTCGAAAGGGACGGGCACGGGAGAATTCAACGAACCCCGTGGCCTGGCGGTCAATTCCAGCGGATATCTTTACGTGGTCGACAGCAAGAACAATAGGATACAAAAACTTTCGCCCGAAGGCTCGGCCGTTTTGACCTGGGGAAGCGAAGGACAGGAGCCCGGGCAGTTCAAGGATCCGTGCGGTATTGCGGTCGGACCAGACGATTCGGTGTATGTGGCAGATACGTGGAACCACCGAGTGCAGAAATTCGATGCCAATGGCAAATTCTTGACCGAATGGCGCGAGCAAACGAACGGATTCTGGGGGCCTCGCGGTATCGCGGTCTCACCGGATGGCGAGTTCGTGTACGTGACGGATACGGGCAACAAGCGTATCGTGCAGTTCGACAGCTCAGGCAAGCAACTGAACTCATGGGGCCATGAGGGCTCCAAACCGGGCGAAATGATCGAGCCGGTGGGTCTGGCTGTGGACCAGGAAGGCAACGTTCACGTGGCGGATACGGGGAACCATCGGGTACAGATTTTCTCGCCCGACGGCGCTTTCGTGCGGGAGCACATGGTATCGGGTTGGGATGAGTTCTACACGGAACCCTACATCGCCATGCTCGGGGACGATCTGGTGGTGACTGATTCGTTCGCGCACCGCTGTGCCCGCTACTCGCGGGACGGTGTGTTGGTCTACTCGTGGGGCAAATCGGGGAACGGTGAGGGTGATTTCAACCGCCCGATCGGCATTGCCACGGATCAACAGGGTGCGGTGTACGTATCGGATACGATGAACAATCGCATCCAGAAATTCATCTTGCCGGAGAAGTAAGACAGACCTTCGGATAACCGGGCTGTACCCGCCGGGAACGCGGGAGAGAAGGGGCTACGCGATGCGTACCGTGCGGATCGCGTAGTTTCCCTCCGGTTTCGTCTTTCCTATTTTTCCGACAGGATCTTCTGCCGCAGGCGGAAGAGATCGTAAAAGGCGCGCAGGATGACCAGAGGGTGCGCCCCCGTCTGAGTCCCGGCAATGCGCGGATAGTGGTGTACCCCCACTTCCTTGATCTTGAATCCTTTGCGGACGGCTCGCCCGTACAGTTCGGCGTTGATGAGGGCCCCCGTAGATTCTAGCCGGATGGCATCGAGGACCTTCTTCGGAATCAGTTTGAATGCGCAGTTCAGGTCGGTGACGTACACATTCAGCATCACGCGTA
>CAZEWD010000334.1:0-3089 GCA_964515725.1 uncultured Binatia bacterium (SeqCode) | reverse complement strand
AGCTAATGCCTGTGATTTCGCTGGCCTCGTTCGGCGTGTAATACCACTTTTCCCTCCGGTGCTGGTGGCCGGTTTTGCGGCTGAACTCGCACACCGCGCTGAATTCCTGCACCGTCCAACTGGTCGATGTGTCGGTGGGTTTTCACAAAGGCCGTCTACTTCAGTAGGGCACCGTTCCTGGTGCCTTTCCGTGTTACCCATGTGCCCGGTCTGAAGTGTCACCTATCTGCCCGGTCTGTACCCCATGGCCCCCCCTCACCCATCGCCCTCTCCCCCCAGGTTCCTTGGGTGGAGAGGGGATGCTTTTTTTGCATCACCTGTGCTTTCCAGGGCGGTAAGGGGATGCGTTTTTTCGCATCACTCGTGCTTCCCTGGCAGCCACTTTTCCATGCTCCACTGATCGAGCAGACTCTGATATCTGTTCCCGAGCCAAAGCCTTAAATTCCCCTCTCCCCCCAAAAATCACTTTTTGGGGGGAGAGGGAGGGGTGAGGGGGGCGGGTGTTACCCATGTGCCCGGTCTGTACCTTTTTCCTTGCGTCACTCGTGCCTTCCCGGGCGGTAGGGGATGCTTGGTTTGCCGGCTCTGCATCAGCCGTGTTGTGCCATGCGCTGCTGCGGTGGCGATGTGCTTTCTGCGTTGGTCGTGATGTGGTGTCTGCACCGGTAGTGCGCTGCCCATCGAGCAGACTCTGACGTCTATTCCCGAGCCAAAGCCGTAAAATCCCCACTCCCCAATCGGGACGGGCGGAATCTGGCGTGAGACGGGGACCCGGGAAGCCGCCCGTGGTCTTCCGGTAGGATCAATCGTCCAACGATATCCCGAGTTCCCTCATTTTTTGCTGGAAGTTCTGACGATACATCCCGACTTCCTCAGCCGCCCTGGTGATGTTCCCCTCGTGCCGCCGCAGGGCTTGCGTGAGAAATTCGCGTTCGAAATTCGCCACTACCTGGTCCTTCGCCTCACGGAAGGTGTGCGGTAGACCGGCCAGGGATGGGGTCGGAGACTGTAGCTCGAGTGGCTGTTGGACGGCACCACCTCCAAAGAGATCCTGCGGTGTGATCTCCGGACCGCTCGACAACAGCAGGGCCTGTTCGACAGCAGAGCGCAACTCCCGGACGTTGCCGGGCCAGGGGTATCCCATGCACGCTTGCAGGGCGGCCACCGAAAGCCGTTTGACAGGACGGCGATAGTGTTCAGCCGCCTGCTTCAAACAATGATCGATGAGTAGCGGGATATCCTCACGCCGTTCCTGCAACGAGGGCAGTTGGATCTCGACGACACGCAAACGATAGTACAGGTCTTCGCGGAACTGTCCCTTACTGACTGCCGCTTCGAGATCGTGGTTCGTAGCGGCGATCAGGCGGACATCGATCTTGATTGGTGTGTTTCCGCCAACACGTTCCACCTCTTTCTCCTGAATGGCACGCAGGAGCTTGGCCTGCGTTTCGAGGGGCATGTCGCCGACCTCATCGAGAAAGAGCGAACCACCATGGGCAGCCTCGAACTTCCCTTCACGCCGTGCCACGGCGCCAGTGAAGGCGCCACGCTCGTGTCCGAACAATTCACTCTCGACGAGCTCACGACTGCGCGCAGCACAGTTCATCTTGACCAGCGGCTTGGCGCGCCGCGGACCACGGTAGTGCAACGCATTGGCGACCAGCTCTTTGCCGGTGCCACTGTCGCCACGGATCAGCACGGTGATATCCGTGTCCGCTACCTTATCGATCATTTCGAAGACTCGTTGCATCACCGGGCTGCGGCCAACGATCTGCTCGAAGCTGTAGCTCCCCTGCACTTGCTCGAGCAGCCGCCGGTGGTCGCGTTTCAACAACACCGTATCCATGGCACGACGTACGATGACGCGCAGCTCATCGTTGTCGAATGGCTTGGGCAGGTAGTCAGCGGCTCCGAGCTTCATCGCCTGTACGGCGGTCTTTTCCGACCCGTAGGCAGTGATCATGATGACGGCCAGGTCGGGATCGAATTCGCGACAGCGTTCCAACACCTGCAACCCGCTGATCCCACTCATGCTGAGATCGGTGATCACCACATGGAAGTTACCGGTCTCGATCCGGGATACAGCTTCCTCACCACTACTCGCCGTTTCGACCTCGTACCCTTCACGGGAAAGCAACCCTCTCAGTGCGACGAGCATGGCTTGTTCGTCATCGACAACCAGAACCCGCCCACGCATCGGAAGACTGTCCTTATCGCTCGGCATCTGCTGGTTGGTTCCAGTCCCGGTCAATCCTGCGATAGCGGCAGGACAATAACGAACTCCGTGCCACGTCCCTGCTCACTGAGAACATCGATGGTTCCCTCGTGGGCCTCGATGATCTTCTTCGAAATCGCCATACCGAGACCGGTGCCATTCACTTTGGTGGTGAAGAACGGATTGAAGGTACGATCGATCTTGTCGGCGGAAATGCCACAGCCGTTGTCCCGGATACGAACGGATGCCGCCGCACCACTGGGTAGCCGCGCACCGTTTTCGATCGACAGATCGATACGCCGGCCCTCCGCAACGACCTCCATGGCATCGATGGCATTGTCGAGAATATTGGCAAACACATTACGCAGCTTCTCCGCGTCCGCCCAGATCGCCGGCACCTCGGTACAATTGCGATGAATGGTCACCCGGGCCGCCTCGAGTTTGGCACGCATCTGTACCAGGGCGTCATCGACGACATCGGTGATCTTGACGTTCCTGAAGTCGTAATCTTCCTCTTTCGCGTATTTCAACAGGTGCGAGATGCGGCGTTCCACACGGTCGAGCTCGGATACCGCGATCTCGGCGTACTGGACATTTTCCGGTGAATCGGGATGTTCCCCCATTTGCTGCACCAGGCTTTTTGCCGCAGCGATCGGATTGCGGATCTCGTGTGCGATCGTGGCGGACAATTCGTCGATCGAGGCCTGCTTCTCGGTATGCATGAACATCTTCTCACGGCGGACTTCGCGATCCACCGCGGGCTGGAAGTACCTTTCGCGAACCATCCGGGCACCGAAAGACGCCATATAGTGGGCGAACAGGCCGATCCCCCAGCCAATGGCAGGCCACAGGAACCAGGGATAATCGGTGGTCA
>CAZEWD010000333.1:2724-3100 GCA_964515725.1 uncultured Binatia bacterium (SeqCode) | reverse complement strand
GGGAAGGCAGATACCACGGCCGAGAAAATCGCCCGGCTCGAAGCAGCCGGTATCTCCATCGCCGAACGCATCGAAGATATCCCGGGCCTGGTCAAGAAACGGCTGGGAATGTGACCGGCAGTTCGTCCGATCGCAGGAATGTCTCCCAACGAAGCGAGGAACCCATGGCTCTGTTCATAGAAGTCGAAGTTGCAATGGCGACCGCCCAGAACACCGAAATGGTCAAGAAACTGACGGAGGTCTGCCCCGTCAATATCTTTGCCCCGGACGAATCCGGCCATCTCCGTATCGTCGAAGAAAATCTCGATGAGTGTACTCTGTGCGAACTGTGTCTCGATGCCGCTCCCCCGGGAGAGGTGAATGTGAAAAAGCTCTA
>CAZEWD010000333.1:2438-2714 GCA_964515725.1 uncultured Binatia bacterium (SeqCode) | reverse complement strand
TGAGCGGCACGCCGATTCCCTTTGCAGAAGCGGGAGGTTTCTTCGGCGAATCCATCCCCTCCCCCTCTTCTAACCTGAAACGGAGCGCTGGCACCGCAGCGGAATCACGTACGGGCGCGAGAGTCTCGTCCTGTTCCGACCGCCCTGGCATCCCGGCGGAAACGAGGACGATTGGACAGACGCCGCACGGGAGAGTACGACCCTCTCTTTCGCGTCGATTGAACGGGCAAGGGGAATTGATAGAAGTTCGCCGTTTCCGTGCGACACCTTGCAGGA
>CAZEWD010000333.1:0-2405 GCA_964515725.1 uncultured Binatia bacterium (SeqCode) | reverse complement strand
CCGATCTCGATCTGTGGCGGCAGCTCGCGACAAAGGAGCGAAAAGGCGCAGCCGTCGACGATCTCGTCTGGTATACGCCGGAAGGACTCGAGGTCAAACCGCTCTATACACAGGCCGATGTCGCGAATCTCGATTGGTTCGATACCATCCCGGGCGCCTTTCCCTACCTGCGCGGGCCACGCGCCACGATGTATGCCGAAAAGCCGTGGACGATCCGCCAGTACGCCGGCTTTTCCACGGCCGAGGAGTCCAATGCCTTCTACCGCGCCAATCTGGCCGCCGGGCAGATGGGTCTATCCGTTGCCTTCGATCTGGCGACACATCGCGGTTACGACAGCGATCACCAGCGCGTCGTTGGCGATGTCGGTAAGGCAGGTGTCGCCATCGACTCCGTGGAGGACATGAAGATCCTCTTCGACGGTGTGCCACTCGACAAGATGTCGGTCTCCATGACGATGAATGGTGCGGTTCTCCCCGTCCTCGCCAACTTCATCGTCGCCGGCGAGGAGCAGGGTGTGCCGCGCTCCAAACTCACCGGCACCATTCAAAACGACATCCTGAAAGAGTTCATGGTCCGCAACACCTACATCTACCCACCCAAACCCTCCATGCGGATCGTCGCCGATATCATCGAGTACACCAGCAAGGAGATGCCGAGGTTCAACTCGATTTCCATCTCGGGCTACCACATGCAGGAAGCAGGCGCGACGTGCGATCTCGAGCTGGCTTTCACCATCGAGGATGGTCTCGAATACGTACGGGCCGCTCTCTCAAAGGGGCTCGACATCGACACGTTTGCCGGCCGCCTCTCTTTCTTCTGGGCGATCGGAATGAACTTCTACATGGAAATCGCCAAGATGCGCGCCGCACGCCTGCTCTGGGCGACCCTGATGAAGAAACACTTCAACCCCCGGCAGCCCACATCCCTCATGCTGCGGACACACTGCCAGACCTCCGGCGCCAGTCTCACCGAACAGGACCCTTTCAACAACATCATCCGGACGACCGTCGAGGCCATGGCGGCCGTGTTCGGCGGCACACAGAGCCTGCATACGAATTCCTTCGATGAGGCCATCGCTCTGCCGACCGACGCCTCGGCCCGCGTCGCCCGCAACACGCAGTTGATCCTGCAGTTGGAAACGGGAATTCCCAAAGTCGTCGATCCGTGGGCCGGCTCTTTCTTCATGGAATCCCTCACACATGCTCTGGCACGCAAGGCTCTGGGGATCATCGAGGAAGTCGAAGCCATGGGCGGAATGACCCGCGCCATCGAGGCGGGTATGCCCAAGCTGCGTATCGAGGAAACGGCAGCACGGCGCCAGGCCCGCATCGATCGCCGGGAAGACATCATCGTCGGTGTCAACAAGTTCGAACTGGCGGAAGAGCCTGAGATCGATGTCCGTGAGATCGACAACACCGCCGTGCGTGAGGCACAGATCGCCCGGTTGAAGAAGATACGCGCCCGCCGTGATGCGGCGGCCGTCGAGAGGGCGCTCGGGGCCCTGACTCGGGCCGCCGAGTCAGAACAGGGAAATCTCCTGGAACTGGCCATCGAAGCCGCACGCGCCCGCGCCACGGTAGGGGAAATCTCCTCCTCACTCGAAAAGACGTGGGGGCGCTACCACGCAGAGGTTCGCAGCATCTCGGGTATCTACGGCGGTCAGTACGGTGAGGACGACGCGGAGTGGAACGCTCTGCGCGCCGAAGTCGAACGTTTCGCCACGGAACAAGGCCGACGCCCCCGCATGCTCGTCGCCAAGGTAGGGCAAGACGGCCACGACCGGGGCGCCAAGGTGATCGCCACGGCTTTCGCCGACCTGGGCTTCGATGTCGATATCGGTACCCTCTTCCAGACACCGGAGGAAGTGGCGCGGCAGGCCATCGAGAACGACGTTCATGTCATTGGTGTGTCCACTCAATCGGGCGGCCACAAGACTCTCGTGCCACAACTCATCGTGGAACTGGAACGTCAGGGCGCTGGCGATATTCTGGTGACAGCAGGCGGAATCATTCCGGCACGCGATTATCCGTTCCTGAAAAAGGCCGGTGTCAAGGCGATCTTCGGTCCCGGCACCAAGATCCCCAAAGCCGCGCATACGGTGATGAGCCTGATCCGTAGCACGGTTCAGACGGCCTCCTGAGGAACCGGTTCGGTCCTACGGATACGAGAAGATCTGCAGGGATGGCGCTGTCTTCACGCGAATCGCTGGTAACCGGAGTGCAGGCCGGAAACCGCCGCGCACTGGCCAAGGCGATCACACTCGTGGAAAGCACACGGGGCGATCACCAGCAGCAGGCGCAATGGCTTCTCGAACAAATCCTGCCCTACACCGGCAAGGCGTACCGGGTCGGCATCAGCGGCGTTCCGGGGGTGGGAAAAAGCACCTTCATCGAAGCCTTCGGCC
>CAZEWD010000332.1:0-3113 GCA_964515725.1 uncultured Binatia bacterium (SeqCode) | reverse complement strand
AGACGAGCACCCCGACGCGGACGCCGACGATCACCAGGACGTTCACACCCACGCGCACACCGACCAGCACGCTGACTCCGACGCGTACCCGAACGGCGACACGCACCTTCACACCAACAGCCGGACCCAAGATCGTCATTGATTCCCCGCTGCACGGGATCTTCACGACGAAGTCGTCAGTCGTGGCAACCGGTCACGTCGAAAACGCGGTATCCGGCCAGGTGATCACGGTCAATGGCCAGACGCCAACGATCAACGGTAATGTCTGGTCCATCACTATTCCGCTCGATGCAGGCATCATCTTCAACCCGATCCTGGCCCAACTGTACGTGCCCGATACCGGCTATGTGTCGCGCGACAGACATGTGGTCATACGTGGCCAATCAACGGCGGACGGCGCTTACGATCGCAGTGCCATCGCCCTGAGAATCAACGATACCGGCTTCGATAAACTCGAACCGATCATCCAAACGATGGTTCCCCTCGATCTCGGAACCCTGTTGCCGCCAGGGACGGTGGTCAGCAACAACAAGACATGTCTGGTCGATCTCGGCTTCCTCGGATGCGCCGGTGGCATCGACCGGGTGAAGGTGAACGGCGCGACGATGAACGGCTTCAGTGTGAATATCGATTCACAGAGCGGTTACATTTCGGTCGATATCACTCTCTACAACATTCATGTGGTTCTGGGTCTGAGCGGCTACGGCATCGTTCCGAGCTGTAGTTTCGATGTCCATGCTGCCCGGGCCTACGTCCATGGCAACTACCGGATGTCGCCGTTGCCGGGCGATCCGAACAAGATCGATGTGAACCAGATGGGCGACGTCGGTGTGAGTTTCTCGTCTTTCGACGGGAATCTGGTCGGCGGGTTCACCTGCGACATCGTGAATTTCGTCGCCCAGCTCTTCACGAACGTGGAGACGATGGTGCGTGACCAACTCGTTGGTTTCCTGAAGGATCCCGATGGCTCCGGGCCACAGGATTCGCCCATCGCCGAGGCTCTGCAGGATGCGTTGGCCATGCTGAGCATCTCTGGACTCATCGGTGATTCGCTGGGAATGGAACTGTCGGCACCGTTCAGTTTCATTTTGATGGATACGGCAGGAATCACATTGGCGGCAGACGTCAGTGCGGTAGCGCTGGAACATCCGCCGGGTGCGCCGAATTTCAGCGCATCTCTCAAGGTGCCCGAGGCGTTCCCGTCGTTTGGAAACAATACGCCGGTTCAGAACCTGAGCTACCACATGGCGATCTCCCTGGGGACATCGGCATTCAACCAGTTACTGAAAGCCATGGTGGAAGGTGGATTGCTGAACCTCGAGATTACCGAACTCGGTATGGGTGGTGGCGATCCTGTGCCGATCACCTCTGATATGCTGGCGGCATTCATTCCGGAATTCGGGGATCTGCCTCCGGATACGCCGCTGAAGATCGGTGTCATTCCCACGATTGCGCCGGTTCTTACGGGTAACGTCGGTCCGAACCCCGGCGAAATCGCGGAACTCAAGCTGTCGCAATTGTTGATCAACATCGCTGGGCTCTACGACAACAAGGTCTATCTCTCTGTAGCCGCGGACGCGCGGACGGGGCTGTTGTTGCAGTATGTCCAGGCGTCGAACGAAATCGTCTTCGCGATCGGATCCATCGACAGCAACGATATCCAGTCCGTCCTTCTGGAGAATGCCATTGGTACGAGCGAAGCCGCATTGCAGGGGGTGATTCCCGTACTCGTCCAACAGGCGTTGCCGCTCTTGAGTGGTGGACTCGGCTCGCTGCCGTTACCGTCGTTGCTGGGTCTGCAACCAATCGGTCGTGAGGTTTCACGCAATGGTCAGTACACGACCATCTTCTTGAATCTGCAATAGACCGCGCCACCGGCGCGGGAAACAGAGGGGCGTCCCGCAAGGACGCCCCTTTTTTTTCGTGCGCCCAGCATGGGTGCGCCCAGCATGGGTGCGACCATGCCGGTGTAAGTCCCGCCGAAAGGAGATCATCCCGATCGAAGTAAACCGCAACTGAGGGAGGGTGACCGGCCGTGGGGAGGAAGCGGGGTGCGAAACCACGGGCCGATGGACAAAAACCCGATACGAGGCGGTGTCGAGTGGGTGAACGATCGCGAAGCTCCGATGATCGAAGTTCAGGCGGCATAAATCGGGCGGTCGTGCGGGGAAGAGTGGCGTCCTTGCCTGGGGAGATCTCATTCTGGGCTTGAAAGGGCCACGCGCAAGCGGCGCGAGAAGTCAGCAGAGGCCTGGTAGCCGCGGGCGACCGTGACGAAGGGCCAAACGGAGAGGAGAACGAAACGGGCGTGAGTCTCGCTGGTAAACGGCCGCAGATGTCGAGGCAACCCGATCTCCTGTTCGGGGTTAGGGGCGAAGCCCCGAGAGCCGAACGGAGCGTGGAAGCGCAGGCCGCGATGCACGTAAACGAGCGTTCAGGAACTGGCCTCAACTCTCCGAACTGCCGGATGCGGGTCCGCTTGCCCGGTGGTGTGGCAGGGGCCCCGGGACTTACCTGGGGCCCCTATGCCGATTGCCACAGTCCAGCCGGTACGTTCCAAAACAGAGGGGAAGCCACCTTGCCTGGGGCGATCCAGCCGGCGTCTACCGATCGCTGTGCGGTGATTCCTGCGGTGATGCCGGTGATTGACAGCCTGGCGTATGCTCTGGTAGTGCGCCAGGCGTGATCAACAAAGTCATTCTTGTCGGCAGGCTTGGGAAGGACCCAGAGGTCCGGTTCACACCCAGTGGGCAGGCGGTAGCGAAATTTACCGTTGCGACGACTGAAAAGTGGCGTGACCAACAGGGCCAGATGCAGGAACGGACCGAGTGGCATAACATTGTGGTCTGGGGCAAACAGGCCGAAACATGTGGGCAGTACCTCTCGAAGGGCCGCCAGGTCTTCATCGAGGGTCGCATCCAGAGTCGGAGTTATGACGACAAGGATGGCAACAAGCGGTACATCACCGAAATTGTCGCTCAGAACGTCAAGTTCCTCGGTGGGAGTGAGGGCGGCGGCCGAAGCGCCGAGGCGGGGCAGCCGTTGCCTCCGGGCGAGCCGAGTGGTGGTCCGCTCCCGCCGCTGGACGACGACGACATCCCGTTCTGATCGAG
>CAZEWD010000331.1:0-3114 GCA_964515725.1 uncultured Binatia bacterium (SeqCode) | reverse complement strand
GATCTACGAAGAAGCGAATCGCCTTCTCATAATTCTGCACGGACACCCGTTCATCGATACCGTGCAACCGGGCCAGATCGCTCGTGTCGCCGACCATGGGAGTGAAGCGATAGATATTCTGGCTGACCCCTTCGAAATAACGTGAATCGGTACCTCCGATCGTCAGGTAGGGTGCCACGACCGCACCGGGAAAGACGGCCCGAATGCTGTGCTGCAACAGGTCGAATGCACGTGCATCGGTGGGTGAACTGGCGGTCGCCTCGCGTGCCTCTTCCAGGACGTACTTCGATATGTGGGTCGGCCGTCTCGCGGCGTACGTGTTCGACGACGTCGGCAATCGTGTTGCCGGGAAGAAGGCGGAAGTTCACGATGGCCACGGCCGACGACGGCAGGACATTCTCTTTGACGCCGCCCTGGACGATGGTGACGGCGGTGGTCGTGCGGATCGAGGCGTTGAGCGCCGGATTCGACGGGAATGTGGAGTTCAGCACGGGTTGCAACAACCACAGGTTGGCGAGCAGCAGGCGGTAGCCAAAAGGCATCTCGGGACCGATGTGTTCGATGAACTCCTTCACCGGGCCTCGCAGGCTCGGCTTCATCTGGTTGTTCTCGAGTTTTTCTATGGCGGCGCTGAGAATTCCGATGGCCGTGTGTTTGGGTGGCGAGGAGGAATGACCGCCTGTCACGCGCGCCGTCAACTCGATACTGAGGTAACCTTTCTCGGCAATGCCGATGCAGGCCACCGGCTCCTCGATGCCGGGGATGCCACCCCGCACGAGAGAACCGCCTTCGTCGAGTACCATCTCGGCCTGTACGCCGCGTGAAGCGAGCAAACGCGCCGTTTCCTGTGCTCCGCGCGGTCCGCCCAACTCCTCGTCATGGCCAAAGGCGAGGTAAATCGTCGGTTCGGGTTGGAAGCCTTTCGCCAGCAGGTACTCGACGGCTTCCAGGATTCCCATCACACCGAACTTGTCGTCGAGCGCACCACGCCCCCAGATGAAACCCTCTGCAACGCGCCCCTCGAATGGTGGGTGTGACCACTGACCCTCCGTCGTAGGCTCGACGGGAACCACATCGATGTGGCCCATGAAAATGATCGGCTTGCGCTGTGGATCTCGGCCGCGCCACGTGTACAGGAGGGAATGATCGTTCACCGTCTCTCGCTGGAGACGTTGGTGCACGAGAGGGAAATGCTCTTCGATGTACCGGTGAAATTCGCGCATGGCCTCCGCCTCGGGTGGGACATCGATGGAGTAGGAGATGGTGCGGATCTTCAGGGCATCCGCAAATCGGCGTACCGCCGCTGCATCGTCGATCGTTTCCCTGGCAGCCGGCGCTACATCGATCTGGCGCGATTGCAACAACACGGCACGTGACACAATGATTCCGGCCAGCACCACGACGCCAGCCGCCACAAGGACGAGGATTCGTTTCATGGTGCCGATCATCGTGTGACGGGCGGTCAGACTCAAGAGCTGCGGAAACGAACTGCACAGTGTCTGGATACCGGCTGCTGTGTGCTCCCGGGGGAACACCGTGGTTCCGCGACACTTGTAGACCCGGCAGATTCCGTGCCCCGGTGTTGCCGCCCCGGTCCCCGCGCTCTAGGAGAACCCCTTTGTCTCAGGAAAGGCTGACGCGTATGCCCCAGTTCATTTTCACCATGAAGGACCTGCGCAAGGTCACCCCTCAGGGAAAGGAGATCCTGCGCGGAATCTGGCTATCCTTTTATGCCGGAGCCAAGATCGGTGTCCTCGGCGGAAACGGCGCCGGTAAGAGTACTCTCCTGCGCATCATGGCTGGGGTGGACAAGGATTTTGCCGGAGAGGCTTTCCCCGCTGCGGGGACTTCGATTGGCTTTCTGCCGCAAGAGCCGGTGTTGGATCCCCAGAAGAACGTCTTGCAGCACGTTGAGGAAGCCGTTGCCGATAAACGCGCCCTGCTGACGAAATTCGAAGAGATCTCCATGCGTCTGGCAGAACCCATGTCGGACGAGGAGATGGAAAAGCTGCTCGCCGAGCAGGGCCGCCTGCAGGATGCGATCGATGCGGGCAATGTGTGGGAACTCGACCGGCATGTCGAGATTGCC
This sequence comes from uncultured Binatia bacterium (SeqCode), assembly GCA_964515725.1. Taxonomy (GTDB): domain Bacteria; phylum Desulfobacterota; class Binatia; order HRBIN30; family HRBIN30; genus CAZEWD01. Next base: position 1,025 of record CAZEWD010000331.1, on the reverse strand, counting down.
ATGGACGCGCTGCGCCTGCCGCCTGGTGATGCCGATGTAACGACTCTGTCCGGTGGTGAGCGCCGCCGCGTCGCTTTGTATTCTTCTACAGCAGCCCGACGTGTTGTTGCTGGACGAGCCGACGAACCACCTGGACGCCGAATCGGTGGCATGGCTCGAACGTTTTCTGCAGGAATATCAGGGGACGGTCGTTGCCGTGACGCACGACCGGTATTTCCTCGATAACGTTGCCGGTTGGATCCTGGAACTCGACCGGGGTGCCGGTATCCCGTGGGAGGGGAATTACTCGTCCTGGCTCGATCAGAAACAGAAGCGTCTGGCGCAGGAAGAAAAGGAAGCCTCGGCACGCCAGCGGAGCCTGCAACGGGAACTCGAGTGGGTGCGTATGGCGCCGCGTGCCCGTCACGCCAAGAGCAAAGCGCGACTGTCTCATTACGAAGAACTGCTGGCTGAGGACCAGGCAGTCGAAAAGCGCCAGGGTGTCGCCGAGATCACCATCCCGGCGGGTCCGCGATTGGGCGATCTCGTGATCGAGGCGAAGGGCCTGCGCAAGGCGTACGGCGATCGCCTCCTCATGGATGGTGTCGATTTCATGCTGCCGCGCGGCGGTATCGTTGGCGTGATCGGGCCAAATGGAGCAGGCAAGACGACGTTGTTCCGCATGATCGTGGGAGAGGAAAAGCCCGATGCGGGAACACTGTGCATCGGCGATACGGTTGTGTTGTCGTACGTTGACCAGAGCCGCGAGAATCTCAACCCGGAGAATACCGTGTGGCAGGAAATCTCGGACGGGGGCAAGGAAAGCATCTTCGTCGGCAGGCGGGAGGTGAACTCGCGGGCCTATGCGGCCTCGTTCAACTTTCGTGGTGCCGATCAGCAGAAGAAGGTGAAGGATCTATCGGGTGGTGAACGGAACCGGTTGCATCTGTCGAAATTATTGCGCAGCGGCGGCAACCTTCTGCTCCTCGACGAGCCGACGAACGACCTGGATGTCGACACCCTGCGTGCCCTCGAAGAAGCTCTGG
>CAZEWD010000330.1:0-3121 GCA_964515725.1 uncultured Binatia bacterium (SeqCode) | reverse complement strand
CGATGACGATCTGGAACTTGTCGCCCGATTCGCCGGTATAATCCACCGACCGCATTTCATCAATTTCAAGAATTCCGTCGTACTTGGCTTCGATACGCGAGGCGCTGGCAATGTTCACGCCGGCGACCCCCCCCACGTGGAAGGTACGCAGGGTCAGCTGGGTGCCCGGTTCGCCGATACTCTGTGCAGCGATCACTCCCACGGCTTCTCCCTTCTGCACCATGCTGCCGGTGGCCAGGTTGCGTCCGTAACACTTGGCGCATACCCCCTTCTTCGATTCGCAGGTAAGTACCGAACGGATCTCTATGCTCTCCAACGGAGAATTGTCAATCACTCCGGCAATCTCCTCGTTGATCTCGCTTCCTGCGGTCACAATGAGTTCTCCGGTCTGCGGATGATGGATATCGTGCAACGACACGCGGCCCAGGATCCTGTCGTACAGCGATTCAACCACCTCCTCGGCCTTCTTCAGGGCGGTGATGGTGAGTCCGCGAAGGGTGCCGCAGTCCTCTTCCGAGATGATCACATCCTGCGATACGTCTACCAGGCGGCGGGTAAGGTAACCGGCGTCGGCGGTCTTCAACGCAGTGTCGGCCAGACCTTTACGGGCACCGTGGGTCGAGATGAAGTACTCGAGCACCGACAGTCCCTCCTTGAAGTTGGAGAGAATAGGATTTTCGATGATCTACCCGCCGCCGGCCCCCGACTTCTGCGGTTTCGCCATCAGTCCGCGCATCCCCGAAAGCTGACGGATCTGCTCCTTCGAACCGCGGGCGCCGGAATCGAGCATCATATAGACCGAGTTGAATCCCTGCTTGTCGTTGATCAGCTGGTTCATCAGCGAAACGGTAAGCTGGGAGTTGGCGTGGGTCCAGATGTCAATGATCTGGTTGTAACGTTCGTTGTTGGTGATGAAACCCATGTTGTAGCTGTTCACCACTTCATCCACTTCAGCACGGGCGTCGGACACCAGCGATTCCTTGATGGCAGGCACGATCACATCGTCGAGATTGAACGAGAGGCCGCCCTGGAATGCCATGTTGAACCCGAGGTCCTTGATATCGTCCAGGAACTTGGCGGTCTTGGCCGTCCCCGTCTTCTTGAGGATCTGTCCGATGATGTCACGCAGCGACTTCTTGGTGAGCAGGGCATTGATGTAACCGTACTCTTCGGGCACAACCTGGTTGAACAGTACTCGGCCTACCGTGGTCTCGATGATCCGCGTAATGCGCCGGCCCTCTTCCATAAAAGAGTGGCGCACTTTAATGATCGCGTGTAGATCCACCTGCTTTTCATTATAGGCAATGATCACTTCCTCGGGCGAATAGAAGGTCATTCCTTCGCCGGCCACTTTATGCTGGGCGTCGCTTTTGCGCGCCTTGGTCATGTAATAGAGCCCCAGCACCATGTCCTGCGACGGCACCGTCACCGGAGCTCCGTTGGCCGGGTTGAGAATGTTGTGGGAGGCCAGCATCAGGAGCTGGGCTTCGAGGATGGCGGCATTTCCCAGCGGGACGTGCACAGCCATCTGGTCGCCGTCGAAGTCGGCGTTGAACGCGGTACAGACGAGGGGGTGCAGTTGAATGGCCTTGCCTTCGATCAGCTTTGGCTGGAAGGCCTGGATACCCAGCCGGTGCAGTGTCGGAGCACGGTTCAGCAACACCGGATGACCCTTCAGAATATTTTCGAGGATGTCCCATACCACTGGATCCTTCCGGTCAACGATCTTTTTGGCAGACTTCACCGTCTTTACGATGCCGCGCTCCAGCATTTTGCGGATGATGAACGGCTTGTAGAGTTCGGATGCCATCTCTTTGGGCAGACCGCATTCGTTCAGTTTGAGTTCGGGTCCGACCACGATGACCGAACGGCCCGAGTAATCCACACGTTTTCCGAGCAGGTTCTGGCGGAACCGGCCTTGTTTGCCTTTCAGACTGTCGGAAAGGGATTTGAGTGCGCGGTTTGATTCCGTCTTCACGGCGCTCGCCTTGCGGGAGTTGTCGAAGAGCGAGTCAACGGCCTCCTGGAGCATTCTCTTTTCGTTGCGGAGGATGACATCGGGGGCTTTGATCTCGATCAGCCGTTTGAGCCGGTTGTTGCGGATGATGACACGCCGGTAAAGGTCGTTCAGGTCGGAGGTCGCAAAACGGCCGCCATCCAGGGGCACCAGGGGCCGCAGTTCGGGCGGGATCACCGGCACAACCTTAACGATCATCCATTCGGGGCGGTTCTCCAGCCGCTTCTGCCCGTCACGAAACGATTCGTACACCTGGAGCCGCTTGAGGGCCTCGGCCTTGCGCTGCTGCGATGTTTCGGTGTTGGCTTTCACCCGGAGGTCATACGACTCCTTGTCCAGGTCGAGCTTCGACAGCAGTTCGCTCAGCGCTTCCGCACCCATCTTTGCCACGAACTTGTTGGGATCTTCGTCGTCGAGGTATTGATTGTCCTGAGGCAGTTTATCCATGATCTCGAAGTACTCTTCCTCCGAGAGAAAATCGAGGTAGTTCACTCCGTCGGCCTGCTTGATGCCGGGGTTGATGACGACGTACTTCTCGTAATAGATGATGGATTCCAGTTTCTTGGTCGGCAACCCGAGCAGGGATCCGATCTTGTTCGGCAGGGAGCGGAAAAACCAGATATGGGCGACGGGAACGACGAGTTGGATGTGTCCCATGCGTTCGCGGCGGACTTTCTTCTCGGTCACCTCCACCCCGCAGCGGTCGCACACGATTCCTTTGTAGCGGATCCGTTTGTACTTTCCGCAGTGGCATTCCCAGTCTTTCACCGGACCGAAGATGCGTTCGCAGAACAACCCGTCGCGTTCCGGCTTATAGGTCCGGTAATTGATGGTTTCGGGCTTCAGCACTTCTCCGCTCGACATTTCGAGGATCTTCTCCGGCGAAGCAAGACTGATCGTGATCCTCGAAAAGCTGCTGTTTACCTGACCCTCTTTTCTGTAAGCCATATCTTTTTACATTTTCGTTAACGGAACAAAACACAACACTTACCCTGCCCGGGAGGGCATACCGGCCATGGCTCAGACGAAATTGAGACTGAGGCCCAGGCCGCGCAGTTCGTGCACCAGCACGTTGAAGGATTCGGGGATGCCGGGGGTCGGCAT
>CAZEWD010000329.1:945-3126 GCA_964515725.1 uncultured Binatia bacterium (SeqCode) | reverse complement strand
TGCTCGTGTCCAGCCGCCCGACTTGTGGGTAAGGCTAAGAGGAACTGGGGGGAGAGGGCGACGGGTGAGGGGGGCATACGGGGGTACAGACCGGGCACATGGGTGTCCGATGGGCAGCGCACTGCCAGTGCAGACACCACATCACCACCACACCAAAAGTGCAGATCAATCCATCTCTTCGTCGCCCTGGCTCTGGATGTAAGGGAGATTCTCTAGCGCTGGGAATCTGTCCTTTCCTCCAGCAATTCTGACCGTTGAACGGCCGGAAGTTGCCTTTTTGCCGGTGTTTGTGGCTTATGGGCAGCCGTCCGGCGATTCGCCGTTTGTGGCAGTTTCGTACGGGATTTGAGTCCGCGGTTGAGTTCAAGGCAAGTCTCACCCGCAGGGAGGATCTGGATGGCCAAACGATTTGTTCTCGCCTGCACGGCATTCGTGCTTTTCATCTCCGGCTGTGGCTCCGACGGTGAGAGCGGGAGCGGGAGCGCAGGAAACACCGTCGATCTGTCACATGCCGTGGCCGCCACGTTTACGGTCACTCCGAACGTGGAACACATCACGATCACGAATGCACCACCACGCATCCCTCTGACACTCGTTCACGCCGATTCACTCGAACGCATCCTCACCTTGTACACGGACACTCACGGTCAGGTGGTCTTCCAGTTCATTCCCTTCGAGTACCTCGTCCATGATTCCGCCACAGGCATCATTCCCACAGATGCCGGTTCCGTCGTGAAACCCGGGTGGTACCGCGTGGTCAGCGAGGGTGTGCCAGGTGAGCCGTTCGACGGTCCGGTCGCCGCGACACCGCCGTTTCATGTTCTCGCCGCCACGGATACTCCAGATCCTTCATTCTATGATGATCAGGTCCTGCCCAGTGTGCCTACAGCGATCCTCGGGGGCCTCCCTCCGGGATACACGGATGAAGACGGCTACGGCTACCTGACCGTTCGCGATGGCACACGCCTCTCGGTCAATGTGCGCCTGCCGGACGCTCAATTGTATGGTCCCGGGCCCTATCCCACCGTCATCCAATATTCTGGCTATGCTCCCTCCCGCCCGGGAGAGCCTGCGGGGGCGGATGCCGCCGGCCGCCTGGCCATCTCCTTCGGCTTTGCCTACGTCGGCGTCAACATGCGCGGCACCGGCTGCTCGGATGGCGTGTTCGACGCCTTCAGCGCCGCACAGGGAGCAGATGGCTACGACATCATCGAAATCGTGGCACGGCAACCGTGGGTCAAAAACGGCAAGCCCGGTATGATCGGCATCTCCTACTCGGGGATCTCTCAACTCATCGTGGCCGCACTCGATCCGCCCGACCTCGCCGCAATCGCTCCGCTCTCGGTCATCGAAGACCCGTGGTACCAGCAGTGGCCGGGCGGCATCTACAATGTCGGCTTTACACGCCAGTGGATCGCCTCACGTGAAAGTGAGTCGCTCGGCGGCCAGCAGTGGGTGCACGACCGTATCGCCGCCGGTGATACGATCTGTGCGGCGAATCAGCAGATCCGCACTCAGAACGTCCCGTACGAGGATTTCGCAAAAGCACTCACACGCCGCCCACGTGATGCGGACGAACGTAATCTCTCCCGCCTCGTGCGCAAAATCACCGTCCCCGTCTTTCTCGCAGGCGGCTGGCAGGACGAACAGACGGGTCCGCGCTTCGCACTCATGCTCGATGATTTCACGTTGGTCCCCCCCGGGCAGGCCCATTTCACCATGTTCAACGGTCACCATCAGGTTCCTCTCAGCCCACACACACAGACCCGATGGTTCGAATTCCTGTCCTTCTATGTCGACAGGAAAGTGCCCCGCATCAATCGCCTCGTACGCGCCTTCGCACCCGACGTCCTGCGTGACGTCTTCGGTGTCCCGGGAATGAGCTTCGAACCGGATCGCTTTGCCTCGGTCTACAGCAACGACTTCGATGCCGCCCTCGCGGCGTACGAAAGTGAACCGCCCGTACGAGTTCTCTACGAAGTCGGCGCCAGCCCTGACTTCCCCGATTATCCCATGGCTCAGCGCCAGCGCTTCGATATTAAATTCCCCGCCTGGCCACCGCCCCAGGCCGAAGCACGGACGTTTTTCCTCGGTCCCCGGGGAACGTTGCTGGATGAAGCGCCGGCAGACTCAGGCATTGATCGATTCCAGTTCGATGCCGCGGTACTGGGAACCGACTAC
>CAZEWD010000329.1:0-935 GCA_964515725.1 uncultured Binatia bacterium (SeqCode) | reverse complement strand
TATCGATGTGATCAACGACTGGAAGGTCACGGCCGATGGCCGCGGTCTGGCATACGAAACTCCTCCACTGACCGAAAACCTCGTCGTTGCGGGTGACGGCTATCTGGACCTGTGGTTTCGCTCCACGGGAACCGATGCGCCGCTCGAAATCGTCCTCTCCGAGGTTTATGCGGAAGCCGACGGTGTGGTCGAGGAAGTACGGGTGCAACATGGTCTCCTGCGCGCGGGTTTTCGTACACTCGACCCCGAACGCACCAAGGGCCTCCAGGTGGATTCTCTTTTCTTCAAGGAGTCTTATCAGCCTCTGCCTGCCGGTCAGTTCGTGAACCTCAAAATTCCGCTCTACCCGGTCGCCCACCCATTTCGAGCCGGCAGCCGGCTGCGGATCGAAATCAACACTCCGGGCGGTGACGCGGCTCTGTGGAGTTTCGAGTCCGAGTCTTTTGGCGCCACCACACACGATGTGGCACGCGGCGGTACGATGGCTTCAAAACTGGTGCTTTCCGTTCTGCCGGGTGACAATCCGGCATTCCAGATCCCCGAAGAATTTACCTCACAGTCGGCACGCCCTCCCTGTGACTGGTTACGGGGACAGCCGTGCCGTGTGTACAAACATCTCGAAAATGAATCCGTCCCCGGACCTGTCCAATAACCCGGATTGCCCCGAATGGGCATTCGGCTACAGTGCCACGGCGGCCGATGGGGGTGGACCACATCCGGGTCCCGAACCACCGGCCGACTCCATCTTTTTCGAGGATTGTTCCGGGTATGGGAGATCGGGTGAAGAAGAAAAACCGACTTGAACCAATCGACTTCACGTTTGGGCCACAACCTACGCGACGCGAATTTCTCGCCTACATGGGAGCCCTGCTCGTCGCCTCCGGCTGTGGCGGCAGCTACAGGGAGGTCTCCACCGGAGAAGCTCCCCCACCCGC
>CAZEWD010000328.1:2120-3139 GCA_964515725.1 uncultured Binatia bacterium (SeqCode) | reverse complement strand
GAGACTGGCGCGGCTGATGGACCGCGTCCGTGAGCGCCTCGAAAATAACGCGTGAGATCTTTTGTCCTAGAAAAGAGGAGGAACGAGTAATGGCTGATGTGACGCGCGAGCAGGTGAAGGATTTCATCAAGAATATGAGCTTGATGGATGCCGCGACACTCGTGAAGGAACTGGAAGAGGAACTGGGTGTGAGCGCCGCGGCCCCGGTGATGGCGGCTGGACCCGCCGCCGCAGGTGCAGCCCCGGCTGCTGCAGTCGAGAAGGATGAGTTTACCGTTGTCCTGCAAGGAGCCGGTGACAAAAAGATCCAGGTGATCAAGGTCATCCGTGAACTGACGGGTCTGGGTCTGAAGGAAGCCAAAGACCTGGTCGACAGTGCGCCGAAGCCGGTGAAAGAGGGGCTGCAGAAGGCTCAGGCGGAGGAGATGAAGGCGAAGATCGAGGAGGCAGGCGGAACGGTCGAGTTGAAGTAACCAGCGAGGAGGAGTCCCTATGGGTTCGCGAGTCGCCAATAATCTGCGTTTCCGACGTAATTTCGGCCGTATCAGGAAGATCGTCGAGATCCCGAATCTCATCGAAATCCAGAAACGGTCCTATGACGAGTTTCTCCAGCGAGCAGCTCCCTCCGGGGAGCGTCGCGACGTGGGACTGCAGGGGGTCTTTCGGTCCGTCTTCCCGATCAAAGATTTCAACGAAACCGCTTCGCTGGAGTTTGTCAGCTACGCATTGGGCGAACCCAAGTATTCCGTGGAAGAGTGCCACGAGCGCGGTATGACGTTTGCGGCTCCTCTCAAGGTTACGATCCAACTCGTCATCTGGGATGTCGATCCCCAGACGGGTGGCCGATCGATCAAGAACGTGAAGGAACAGGAGGTCTATTTCGGGGAAATCCCGTTGATGACCGAAAACGGCACGTTCATGATCAATGGGACGGAACGCGTCATCGTCAGCCAGCTCCACCGCTCGCCGGGGGTCTGTTTCGAGAAGCCGTCGAGCCCGAAGGCGGTGCCGAGCTACTG
>CAZEWD010000328.1:0-2110 GCA_964515725.1 uncultured Binatia bacterium (SeqCode) | reverse complement strand
CGACCACGACAAGGGGAAGACCCACGCGAGTGGGAAGCTTCTCTACTCGGCGCGTATCATTCCTTACCGTGGTTCGTGGATCGACCTGGAATTCGATCCCCGCGACATTTTGTTCGTCCGGATCGATCGACGGCGCAAATTCCATGCGACCGTCCTCCTCCGAGCGCTCGGCATGAGCACAGAGGATTTGCTGAATTATTTCTACAGATCCGACACACTTCTCATCGATAGCCGGCGCATCGCCAAGGCCTTCAAACCGAACCATCTGCTCGGTTCGAAGGCCACCCGTGACATTCGGGGAGAGGCGAACGAAATTTTCGTCAAGGAGGGTCGCAAGATCACCAAAGCGGCTCTCAGACAGATGGAAGCCGCAGGCGTGAAAGAGATTCCGATCACCCTGGAAGAAGTGGTCGGACGTATTTCTGCCCATGATGTGGTCGACTCGAAAACCGGCGAAGTCGTTGTCGAGTGCAATCAGGAACTGACCACCGAACGGCTCGATGCCCTGCGCGAGCGCGGCATCACGTCGATCGATGTCCTGTTTCTGGATGACCAGCATATCGGTCCATCCCTCCGTAACACCTTGCTCCTCGATGGAATCAACAGTCCGGAAGAGGCGATCCTCGAGATCTATAAACGCCTCCGCCCCGGAGATCCTCCCACCATCGAGACGGCAACCTCGTTCTTCAACAACCTCTTCTTCAATCCGGAACGATACGACCTCTCTCGCGTGGGGCGACTCAAACTGAACCACAAACTGCGCCTACAGGCTCCGCTGGACCAGGGAACCCTGCGGCGTGAAGACATCCTGGAGGTCGTCCGATATCTGATCGAGTTGAAGAACGGCAACGGACCCGAGACGATCGACGATATCGACCACCTCGGGAACCGCCGCGTCCGTGCCGTGGGCGAACTCGTCGAGAACCAGTACCGTATCGGACTGGTCCGCATGGAACGAGCGATCAAGGAGCGGATGAGCCTGCAGGACATCGAGACGCTGATGCCTCAGGAACTCATCAACTACAAACCTGTGTCTGCCGTGATCAAGGAGTTCTTCGGTTCCAGCCAGCTCTCGCAGTTCATGGACCAGACGAATCCGCTGTCGGAGATTACGCACAAACGCCGGTTGTCGGCGCTCGGCCCCGGTGGCTTGACACGCGAGCGCGCGGGTTTCGAAGTCCGCGACGTCCATCCGACCCATTACGGCAGAGTCTGTCCGATCGAGACGCCTGAAGGACCCAACATTGGTCTGATCGCCTCGCTTTCCACCTATGCGCGTGTGAACGAATTCGGTTTTGTCGAGACTCCCTACCGCGAAGTCGAGGCTGGCCGCGTCTCCGACCGTATCCGCTACCTGTCTGCCCTCGAAGAAGAGGATCACACCATCGCGCAGGCAAATGCGCCCCTCGATTCGAAGGGCAATTTCACAGCAGATCTGGTCTCTGCTCGCATTGGGGGTGAGTTTTCCATGGTGCGGCCAGACCAGGTCGAGTTCATGGACGTCTCACCAAACCAACTCGTCAGCGTGGCCGCCTCGCTCATTCCATTTCTGGAAAACGATGATGCGAACCGCGCTCTCATGGGGTCGAATATGCAGCGCCAGGCCGTCCCCCTGCTGCGTACCGATGCGCCCCTGGTCGGGACGGGCATGGAGAGGGTCGTGGCACGGGATTCGGGCGTGACCATTCTTGCCCGCAGATCGGGGACCGTGGAGAGCGTTGATGCCAACCGGATCGTCATCAAGGCAGACACGCCCAGTGAGGCGGGTCGCGATTCGGGGATCGATATCTACAACCTGGTGAAATACCAGCGCTCGAACCAGAACCCCATCGTTCTCGAGGGTGACTACGTGGAGGCAGGAGAGGTCATCGCAGATGGGCCTTCCACCGATAACGGAGAACTGGCGCTGGGACGCAACGTCCTCGTCGCTTTCATGCCATGGGGTGGATACAACTTCGAAGACTCGATTCTGATCAGTGAACGCGTGGTCAAAGACGATTATTTTACTTCCGTTCACATCGAGGAGTTCGAATGCGTTGCCCGGGACACCAAGCTGGGTCCGGAGGAAATCACGCGCGATATTCCGAATGTCGGTGAGGAGGCTCTCAAG
>CAZEWD010000327.1:0-3141 GCA_964515725.1 uncultured Binatia bacterium (SeqCode) | reverse complement strand
AAAACTGAGCACGAAGCCCGGAGCCCGTTTCTCGGGATCGGTGACATAGGCCCGCGCGAAGAGGGCGCGTCCAACGATGAAAATGAGCCCCAGCAACGAGGCCCAGAAGGTGCTTGCATAGTACGCAAAGAGAAAGAGGGACGGCAGAAATATCACGAGTTGTTCCACGGTATTCTGCTGCACCCGGTAGTATCTCTCGAAGATCGGATTACCGCTCGTAGCCGGCGCTTTGACATCGTAGGTGAGACGCGCACGCCCTGTCAGGACCGTGAGGATCACATATTCGACCAGTGCCAGTGCGGCGATGACGGATACCGTGCTGCTCATGTCATTGTCTCCTTCTGATCGTTGTTGGGAACCGCGCAATGATTTTCATTCGTTGGTGTCCGGATCATCCGGCTACTTGCGCTTGTCCCATGTCTCGCAACGCCGTGCGAATCCGCTCTGCCGCCGCATCGAGATCCGACGGGTTCGGATCCATGTCTTGCCTGGCAAAGTCGATATCACCGATCTCGTGGATCGGCACGACGTGGAAATGGACATGTGGGACCTCCAGCCCAACCAGCACCAGACCCACCTTGGCCGGATTGAACGCGCGTTGGATTGCCTTGGCGACCGTCTGGGATACCGAACTCAAATGCGCCAGCAGATGGGGTTCGAGATCGATCCAGTGATCGACCTCGGCCCGGGGCACCACAAGGGTATGTCCGGGACGCAGCGGATTGATGGTCAGGAAGGCGACGCAGTGGTCATCTTTCCACACGAAGCGGCCGGGAAGTTCTCCATTGATGATCCGAGTGAAAACGGTGGGCATACGAACCTCAGAAAAAGATATCGTCTAGAGAGGAGGGCAGGCAGTCAGGGCAACGTTTACCGCAAGAATGATCTCGTCGATCGTGATTTCACCGTCCCGGTTGATATCGCCGTTTGCGCAGGCAGCGGCTGGCTGGGCTCCGAGAGCGATGTTCACCATGGCGATCAACTCCTCGATCGTCACTTCCCGGTCGCCATTACAATCGCCCCGGCAGGGAAGTGGAGTCGGAGTCACCGGGGGCCGCGTCGCTGTCGAGGTCGGAGTCGGCGTCCAGGTTGGTGTGGGCCGGGCCTCGACAATCACCGCACCGGCGATTCCCTGTGCCCCGGGCACGACCTGTCCCTCGGGATCACTGAGAATCACACGCTGGACAGTCAGTGGGTAGGTTGAAAGTGGCGCAGATGACGAAATCCGGATGTGACACGTATAGAGGACGCTGCCATCGGGGATCGCGCTCAGTGGATAAATCGACGAGTAAACAACGAGGCGCACGACGTTGCAGTCCTGGCCGACACAACCCTGTGGGCGGTAGTCCACGAGAAACTGCTTGGTCAACTCGGAATTACGATTGCAATCCGGCGTGCCGTCCTGTCGCGGCACCAAAGGAATGTTCAGACTGTCGAAGAGGACTTCGGTCTGCGCTGCCACGATGGGGCTCGTGGCTGGTGTGTGCAGAGAGACCTTGAAGAGGACATCATCACCGGGGCTGCCCCGTTCGATCGACACTTCGACTCGAGGCAGTGATGAATCCACGGTGCTCGTCGGTGTCGGACTTGCCGTGGCAGTGCCCGTCGCGGTTGCGGTGGCCGTATCTGTGGGCGGTGCCGGAGAGTCCGTGGGAGATGGAGTCGGGGTAAAGGATCCCGTAGGCGAGGGCGGTGCGGTGAACGTCGGCAGAGGAGTATGGCTTGGCGTGGGGGACGGAACAGTGGGTGTTGGACTTGCCGTTCCGGTCGGGGTTGGTGTCAGAATCGTCGGGGTGAAGGTGGCCGTGTGGGTTGGTGTCGCGGTCAAAACGGTTGGTGTGTAGGTGGCGGTTTGCGTCGGGGTCGGAGTTGGAGGATTCAACTCGAAAGCGCCCACGTCGCAAATCGCAATGCCGTCATTGTTGCCGTCCACCGGCCGGGGAAAGCCGCGCTGATCGGTGGCCGGGCAATCGTCCGGATCCCCGGTGTCGAGCGCAGGATTCCCCGGAGCGATCGCATGGGTTTCGGAGGCGCCGCCGTTCCAGGACAGAACACCCAGAGAGATATTCACGTTGGAGCGATCGGTCTGGTTGCCGCTGAACTGGCAGAGTACGCCGCTGTCGATGTTGAAACCCTTGGAAACGGGCGGCACACCGGCACAGTTCGGCGCCGGGGAATTATTGGCAATGATCGTGTTGTGTACGCTGATTGCGCCACCGAGATTGTAGAGTCCCGAGGCGGCAAGACTGGCCACATTGTTGGCCAGGGTAACGCTGTCGAGGGAGACCGTACCGCCGATGTTGGCGATGCCGCCTCCCTGACCGTTGGATTCGGCGATGTTGGTCGAGATCGTAGAGTTGACGATGGTCAGGATACCGCCTTCGACGTTGGCCACGCCGGCACCCGCTGCATCGACGACACGATTGTTGCGGATCGTCACGTTCTCGAGGCGCAATGTCCCACGGTTGCGGATACCACCTCCCGGCGCACGCAGGTTGCCATCGCGGATGACCAGGTTGCGCAAGGTCACATGCGCGGCCGGATGGATATCGAAGACTCGGTCGGTTTCACCGCTGGCACCTCCGCCGTTGATCTCGACCACACCGATGCCGGTGCCACCCGAACCGGTGCCCAGAATCGTCAGATCATCGGTGATATCGAGATCTCCCAGTTCCGCATGGTCTTCGTTCGGCCCGGGAATGCGCAACTGGTATTTCATCGTACCGATACGCGGCACCTGGATGACATCGGCGCCTTCGAGCGCGTTGCTTTCCTGTATGGCGGCGCGCAGCGTGCAGGAAGACAGCGCCTCTCGTGCCGCACAGTTGCCATCTCCAGGGACGTCGTCCTCGAGGTCCGACGGTGAATTCACCACGAAGGTGGCGGCCCAGGCCCTGTGTGCCGGACCTGCGGTGAAAAGCACAGCGAACGCAAGTATCGTAATTCGACCCACAAGCCTCTGCCAGAATTCTCCGGCGCCTCGATTGAACCTATTCATGTCGCTTGTCTTCATGCAGGAGCGCACACTACCACACGGAAACGGCCTATCGGCAAGAGGGTCTGAATGGGATTGGCTTTAACCAGATGCCGAACGACCTTGTCCGGTGGACTCCCGGATTTGCAACGACGACAGAGAGAATC
>CAZEWD010000326.1:2506-3143 GCA_964515725.1 uncultured Binatia bacterium (SeqCode) | reverse complement strand
TGGGGAACCAGAAGAGAAATATCTTTCGGGGTCAGCCCATGGGCATCGAGGGCCTCAAGAATGACCTCGGGCATGCGTGTCACGGCATGCTTGAAGACATAACGTCCTTCCATCCTGGGAAACAGGCGAGCGTCATCGCCCGTAAGCATCTCCGCGGTGATACGGGGACGCAAACGACTGGCAGGTGCCTCCAGCCAGAGCTTCTCCGCGTACTTCCCCTCGGCATGCAGATGTGTCGACAGGATGCCACGACGAGGGTCGGATTCGGGCCCGATCACGGCCGCCCCGGCCCCATCGCCAAAGATCACGGACACATCACGGCCACGGGTCGTGAGATCGAGTCCCGTCGAATGCACTTCCGAACCAACCACCAGGACATGCTCATACGTGCCGGTCTTCACGAACTTGTCAGCGATCGACACGGCGTAGAGAAACCCCGAGCATTGATTGCGCACATCGAATGCCGGAATACCCCCAATTCCCAATCGGTCCTGCAAGAGACATGCGGATGCCGGCATGTCGACATCGGGACTCAATGTCGCAAAAATGATGCAGTCGATCTGCTCGGGGCGCAGCCCGGCCTTGTCGAGCGCTTCCCGAGATGCCTCGGCGCCCATGTCCGCGGCACCTGTAGAGC
>CAZEWD010000326.1:0-2496 GCA_964515725.1 uncultured Binatia bacterium (SeqCode) | reverse complement strand
AGCCCTCGCTGTAGTGTCGTTCACGGATTCCCGTACGCTGCTGAATCCATTGATCCGACGTATCCATGTAACGGGCCAGGTCGTCGTTGGTCACCACACGTTCGGGGATATATCGGCCTACACTGAGGATGCGGGAATTTCGCATGCAGCCTCCCTACAATTTTACGATCGCCGCACCCCAGGCAAAACCGGCCCCGCATGTCGCCAAACAAACGGTCGCGCCCTGCCCCAGGATGCCCTCTTCGATCTTCTCGCTCAACGCAACCGGCAGTGAGGCCGCACCCAGGTGGCCGTGTTGAATGCCGGCAACCGTCGTCCGGGACGAGGGCAACGCCAGCAGTCGCGCCACGTCCTCGCTCACATCGGGCAGAAGATGCGCAAGGATGAAGTGGTCCACATCGGATACCCCCAGTTGGGCCAGATCCAACGCTTCGCCGACCACCGCAGGGAGACTCTCGACGCCGAAGCGGCGCACCGCTTCGAAGTCGATGCTCGGATAATGTCTGCCAGCTTCGAAATCGGCTTTGGTAAAACGCGTCGGGTGCTGGCGACTTGCCGGGTACTCGCACCAGAATTCTCGATGCCGCCGGCCATCCGCGTGGACGGCAATCGACGCCACACGCGACTCGCCGCCCGACGGGCCAACCACCGCAACGGCCGCACCATCGCCGAACAGCGACGCGACACGACTACCGCTCCCGGAATAGTCGAGGGCGGGCGACTGCACTTCGGCAGCAGCGACCAGGATACGGCGATAGACTCCGCTGCGGACAAACTGATCCGCAATGTTCAACCCAAACAGAAATCCGGCACACTGCGCCCGGATATCGAGTGCCCCAATCGTTCCGCCACCCAGTTGCTCCTGCAGAAAGCAGCCTGCCCCTGGAAACGTCACATCCGGCGTCCATGTTGCGAAGATGATGAAGTCCACCTCTGCATAACTGCACTGCGCCTGCTCAAACGCGCGTGTTGTCGCCAACGCGGCCAAATCCGAAGCTCCAACCGGTTCCGTGGCGATGGGCCGGTGCACACCGGCCGTCTCGATGACGTGCGGGAGGTAGTGTCCAAGGCCCAGGATGGAAGATTGCATGGGTTCGCTGTCTAGCTTTTCGGTAACACAACTTCGAGCACCCTCTCCTTTTCACGTACTCGATGTTTGAAACCGCGAACCGGAGCACCCAGTTCGATACGTGTGGTGAAGTCAGGCGGAAAGGATGGCGATACGGAAGCAACACTTCGCACATCAGGGTCGGTGACCGACCCGCCAATGACGAGTACACCGTGTTCGAGACGTATGTCGTAGTCGTAGGGGGGCATCTCGTCGGGCACATGGAACAGCCCTTTTGTCGCAGAGAGCGGAACCCGGCGCGGAAATTCAAATTCGAGAAAATATCCCGTACCGCGATCTTCGAGTTTGTAGACTTCGCCGTAGCGGCGCTCTCGCTCCATCTTCTCTTCGAACGTGCCTCCGTGAAAACCGTCCACCGGCACCGTGCCACGTTGGACTCGTGGTTCGAAGGGCGACGTCTGTCCCAGAAGCGGCCGCAACAACTTCGCCATCAAACGCCGGAACCCCGACACAGCCGCAACGGGGCGTAAACGTTCCATCAGAGTTTCAAACGGCTCCGGTAGTTCGCCGGGAACTTGTTTTTGCCGCATACCCGAAGCCGCAAAGGATCCACCCGCATGGGGCGGTGGGCTGAGGCGCTTTTCAATGCGTTTCGCCGGTGCCTCTGGCTTCGGTTCAGCCTTGGCCGCAGGCGCGGCTCCGGGAGTCGCGGGCACTTCGGGTCCCGCAGAGGTTGCGGCAGAAGTTGTTGGTACCTCGCGGGGAACGGACCTGGCGACAGGTGTCGCCGGTGCTTTGGGCACAACGGGTGCTGCCGGCGGATGGGCAGCGCTGGGCGCCGGAGTTGCCGCAGGAGGCGTGACAGGGGTTCGGGTGGTGGGAGCAGGTGATGGAGACGGCGCGGCGGGCTCCGGCGGCAACGGGACTTCCGTCTCTGCCGTGGCGGCTCTGATTGGCGCGGCCATGACCGGCAGGACCATCCCTGCCGGCGGAATATCGATTGGCAGAAACTGGCCACTTCCCGGTCGAAACCGGGACGGATAGGGGTCGGGAAATACCCGGCCGGGATGCAACTCTCGTGCGCGATCCATCAGCACAGCTTCCGTCTCCGGTCGGTTCGGGTCAGGCACACAGCAGTCCACCGGGCAAACGACAGCGCAGCCCTCCCGTTCGAAAAAACCGACGCACTCGCTGCACTTTTCCGGAACGATATAGAAAATTTCCTGTGACAGGGGTGGATGCGTCTCGCCGTGAAGTTCCCACTCGATGCCACCTCGATAAATGGCGGTGTTGGGGCACTCGAATTCGCAGGCTCCACAGTTGATGCACTCGGATGTGATTACCGTTGCCATCGATTCGACTCCCACTGTTGCATCGAGGGACTCTACCCAGCGGCCTTCCTTGGTTCAACAAAGCAGGTTCGAGAA
>CAZEWD010000325.1:0-3156 GCA_964515725.1 uncultured Binatia bacterium (SeqCode) | reverse complement strand
CCGCAGATATCCCTCTCGGCTTCTACCGGCAACTCGTGCCGGGAGTGGCGGGTCAGGGGCTGGTGCGGACCGGCTTCAACTGCAATCAGAACTGTGGCATTTGCTGGCAGGATCGGGAATGGGGGCGTTTCGGATCAGAGCAGGTCCTGATCTGGATCGAGGACCTCTACCTGGCCGGCGCACGCCGCCTCATCATCTCGGGTGGCGAACCGACACTCGACCACAGCCTTGCCAGCTACATCGAATGGGCCCGTACACTGGGTTTCGATACCATCACGCTCGAAACGAATGCCATCCGGTTTGCATCCTCAGGCCTTGCCGAACAGCTCCGGGACGCCGGCCTGAGCGACTGCTTCGTTTCATTGCACAGCGGCGATGCCGCTATCTCCGATGCGATCACAAGGGCTCCGGGCACGTTTGGCAAAACAGTGGCGGGGATCAAGTCGTTACTGGCAGCTCATCTGCCCGTGCGTCTCAACTGTGTCATGACCGCCGAGGGGCTGCCAACTCTACCTGGATTTCCCGGCTTCGTCCGATCGACGTTCGGCAATGATCCCGGCCTGCAAGGGATCATGCTCTCACAGCCGACAGATCCGTATGATCCGCAGCTTCTGGCGCGGATCGTACCACCACCGCAGCAACTTCGCATCGCACTGAAGCAGACGATTGACCGCGCCTTCGAACTGAAGCTGCCGATCAGTGGGCTCGATGGTCCGTGTGGTCCGCCACTTTGCGCCTTCGGGGCAGATCCCAGGATCACCGGGCTTCGACCAATCCCCGAGACGATCGATGGTCGCATCTACCTGGCGGCCTGCGACGAATGCTCCGTGCGCGCCGCCTGCTTCGGCGCTCGCGCAGCCGATGTCGAACTGTACGGAGAAGATTGTGTCGTGCCGATTCGGTCCTATCCAGCGTCACTGCCTGGCCGGAAATGATCCACAGGTGCCAGGAAGGCATTCTGGAAGTTTTCAACCTGACCAGCCGTTACGCGTTTCAGGCAGAGTCTGGCCAGGCCTTTTCCTCCGGCAGACATAAGTGGCAGCGGTCATATCACCGGTCACATTGAGGACCGTGCGGCACATATCGAGAAGGCGGTCGACACCGAAAATGATACCGATGCCTTCGGCCGGAACGCCTACCGCGACCAGCACAGGCACGATCATGGGCAGCGATCCTCCTGGAACACCAGCAGTACCGATTCCTGCCAGTACCGACATCAGGACCACGAGGAGCTGCTGCGAAACGCTGAGTTCCACGGAGAAGAACTGTGCGAGGAAGAGGACCGTTACCCCTTCGAACAGAGCCGTTCCGTTCTGGTTGGCCGTCGAGCCGAGGGTGAGAACGAAACCAGCGATATCGCGGGGGACACCGAGGCGTTCCTGTGCAGTTTGCAGGGCGAGGGGCAACGTGGCGTTCGAGGAACTGGTCGAAAACGCCGTAACCATCACTTCCCGCATTCTGCTGAAAAAAATGCCGGGCGACAGACCGGAAAACGTACGAACGAGAATCGAGTAGGTGACGAACTGATGAAAGGCGAGGCCCAGCAGCACGACCGCGACATAGGCAAAGAGTTGGCGCAATACGTCATGGCCAAACCGCGCGGTGAGGGTGAAGACGAGCAGTGCCACGCCATAGGGGGCCAGTCGCATGGCGAACTGGATCACGATCATGGTGACTTCGTAAATTGATTCCAAAACCTGGATCAACGGTCGCACCGAATCCGGCTTTGCGGATGCCGTGGCAACACCGATCACAAGGGCAAAGAACATGACGGCGAGCATGTCTCCCTGTGCGGCTGCACGGACGGGATTGTCAGGAATAATTCTGATGACGGCATTGAGACCCGACGCGACCGGCGGAGCGTCGATTTGCGCAGCACTCGAATGCGTCAACGCGTTCAAGGCCTCACGCGTTTGGACGGACAAACCAACTCCCGGTTTCAACACATTGACCAACAGGAGTCCGGTCACGACTGACGCAGCGGTGATCCCCAGAGTGTACGCAAAGGTTTTCACTCCGATTCGGCCCAGCGAGCGCATGTCTCCCAGCCCGACGACGCCAAGCGCCAGGGCAGTGAAGACCAGGGGTAGAACCATCATGAAGATGAGGCGGAGAAAAACGCGTCCGAGCGGCTCCGTAACATGGCTTACGAACCACAACAGCCGCTCATCGCCGCCCCACAGAAGGTTCAGACCTACACCCAGGGCGATACCCACACCCAGTCCGGCCAGTATCTTTCCGGACAAGGATGGGTCATGCACGTGGGAATCGCTCATGGGACAGTCGTATCGGCTTGAACGGCTGCGATGCAACTACTGTCAGGCGCAACCGTTCCGCCACGATGCCGTGTGAACGAACCGGGGACGCCAGCCTTGACGTTGCCGGTAGGCGCTGAAGGGGGGGAGCACGGAACGCAGGTGCTCCCTCCCCTCAGGTTGTCAGTCTCAATTTCAAAATCGAAGTTGAACTTTACTTGGGAGGCATCCGGATGGCGCCGTCGAGACGGATGGTTTCCCCATTGAGGTAGGCATTCTCCACGAGGTGCACGGCCAGGGCGGCGTATTCCTTCGGCTGACCGAGACGCGGCGGAAAGGGGATGTTCGCCGCCAGCGCCTGGCGCGCCGGTTCGGGCAACATGGCCAGCATCGGTGTGTCGAAAGTTCCCGGTGCAATGGTCAGGCAGCGGATACCGTCGCGTGAGAGGTCGCGAGCGATCGGCAGCGTCATGCCCACGACGCCGCCCTTCGATGCCGAGTAGGCCGCCTGGCCGACCTGGCCATCGAAGGCAGCAACCGAGGCGGTGTTGATGAGGACGCCACGTTCGCCCTCGGCGTTCGGGGTGTTCTTGAGCATTTCCGTGGCCGCCAGGCGAAGCACATTGAAGGTGCCGATCAGGTTGACACGGATGCACAACTCGAACATCTCGAGTGGCATCGGCCCACCCTTGCCCGTGGTCTTCATGGCGGTGCCGACGCCCGCACAGTTCACATTGATATGAAGGGCGCCGAACTTCGTCATGACCTGTTGGATCGCAGCGCTTACCTGTTCCGTGTTCGTCACATCGGCTGGGACGAATATTGCGTTCGAATCACCCAACTCGGCAGCAAGCTCGGCACCGTTCGAATTCGGTCGATCCATGATCGCGATACGTGCTCC
>CAZEWD010000324.1:0-3163 GCA_964515725.1 uncultured Binatia bacterium (SeqCode) | reverse complement strand
AGGCCGGACAACAGACGAAGGGTCTCGCCGAGAGCACCGGGATCAACCTCGGACAATACTTCGAGAAGATTGCCCCAGAGGAACTGGCTCTCCTCACTCGACAATTGGCAACCCTGGTGGGTGCCGGGCTACCGCTCATCGACTGCCTTTCGGCCTTGATCGAGCAGGTGGAGAATGCACGCACGAAGCGCGTTCTCTCACAGATCCGCGAGCAGGTAACCGAAGGAACGGCCCTGGCTGACGCCATGAAACTGCATCCCCGTGTCTTTACGGACCTATACGTGAACATGGTTCGAGCCGGTGAGGCGAGTGGTGCGCTGGATCTCGTCCTGATGCGGCTCGCCGACTACACGGAGAGCTATGCGGCGCTGCGCAACAAGGTCCGATCGGCGATGACCTATCCAACGTTGATGGCATTCACCGGTGCCGGTATCCTGCTCTTTCTCCTGTCGTACGTTGTTCCGAAGATTACAAAGATTTTCAGCGAGAATCAGGGGACCTTGCCGGTTGCCACCCGCATTTTGCTCGCCATCAGCGGCTTTGCGCAGGATTACTGGTGGGTGATCCTGGGCGCAATCTTGATGACCGTCGTCTCCATCCAGTGGAGTCGCCGCACTCCGGCCGGTCGCCTCCGCTTCGATCGCTATGTTCTTGCCTTGCCGTATTTCGGAAAACTGATCAAGAAAGTCGCCCTGGCACGCTTTGCCAGGACACTGGCCACACTGCTGAACAGTGGCATCAATCTGCTGACATCTCTCGACATCGTCAAAAATGTCGTGAGCAACTCCGTTCTCAGTCAGGCTATCGAGGATGCGCGTGCCAGTATCCGGGAAGGACAGAGTATTGCGCCGCCCTTGAAACGGAGCGGTTTGTTCCCGGCGATGCTGATCCACATGATTGCGGTCGGTGAAAAGAGCGGGGAACTCGAACAGATGCTCAGCAAAGCGGCCGACGCCTACGACAACGAAGTGTCGGCGGCCGTCGGCGCGCTCACGAGCATCCTTGAACCGGTGATGATTCTTTTTGGCGGTGCCGTCGTGCTCTTTATCGTGCTAGCGATTCTCTTGCCGATTTTCGACATGAACCAACTTGTAAAGTGAGCGGCTCGATGCATCGAGTGGAAAAAGCACAGAGGAAGCTGATGGATCGTTTTGCCGTGGAAGGAGGAATTCCCGTGCGTCGTCTTGGCACTGCTGGTTTTACCTTGATCGAAATCATGGTGGTCGTCTTCATTCTGGGACTGCTTGTGACCTTGGTTGCGCCCAAGATCATCGGCCGTACGGACGAGGCCAGACGCACCAAAGCTGCCTCTGACGTGAAGGCGATTGAACAAGCCCTCCACATGTTCAAGCTCGACAACGGTTTTTATCCGAGCACGGCGGACGGTCTCAGCGCTCTGGTGCAAAAGCCAGCCAATGCGCGGAACTGGAATCCCGAAGGATACCTCGATCAGGTGCCGGTGGACCCGTGGGGCAATCCGTATGCTTACTTCAGTGATGGAGCCGGCATCGTCATCAAGTCCTACGGTGCAGATGGCCAGGAGGGTGGCGACGGCAAGAATGCCGATATCGACAACCGCGGGTGACCGTCGTAGCGGCCGCAGGCGGTTCGATGGCCAGGCCGGATTCACGCTCCTTGAAGTCAGTCTCGTCATTCTGATTCTTGGCGTGATGCTCGTGTTTGTGGTGCCGCGATTCCGCGACCGCGGACGCGCGGAGATGCTTTCTCAGGCCCGCAGACTGGCGCTGACGTTCCGCCTCCTCCGAGATGAAGCCGTTTTGAATGGCTCCCCGCTCCGCCTCAACTACGATCTCGATCAGCAGCGGTATTGGGTCACACCACACGAAGCGAGTACCGTCGATCTGGCGCAGTTTGCTGCCGACATCGGCTCTCTGGCGAGGGGAACCAAGCTGGGACCCGAGGTGGCGATCGCCGACGTATCCTTGCCCATGATGGGTGTGAAGATTGCGCAGGGGCAACTCTTTACCGTGTTCTATCCGGATGGTTCGGTCGACATCACCGTGATCCACCTGACGACAGCCACACAGACCTACACCCTGTGGTTCGAACCTCGTAGTCAACGATTGCGCAGCCGCGAAGGCTACTGGGATCCTTCGTATGGGAGTTGAAGGACGACTCCACCAAACAGGTCACTCGCTGGATGGGGGTGTGGTTAACCCGGACAGGGGGATGATCCACGGGGCCATCGAAGCGCGGAGATGGCACCGGCAGGATGGCTTTACACTGCTCGAGGTGCTCATCGCGCTGGCAGTCGTCGCCATAGCATTCGTGACGCTGCTCGGCTGGCACGGTAGAAACATCAGGGTGATCGCTTATAACCAGAATCTGTCGCGTGCCGCACTGCTGGCTCGCGAACGAGCGAGCCTGATCCAATTCGAAGTGCTGAAAAGCGGCCTTCAGGCGCTGGGCAACGAATCCGGCCCGATCGATGGATATCCGGCCTTCGTTTATGACCAGCAGGTATTTTCCACCGGTATCGACGAGATGAAGCAGGTCGTGCTGCGCATCATCTGGGATCAGAGGAACCCATCAGCATGCGAGGTGACGTTCTTTGTCCGCGATCCGGCCGTCTGACCCGAGACAGCAGGGATTCACCCTGCTCGAGGTCATGGTTGCCACCGCCATCCTGGCGCTCATCGCAACCACGGTTTACGGGGTGCTGTGGCGCACACTCGACGGAAAGAACCGTGCGGAGGATCGGGCGGATCTATTTGCCGCCGGCCGCGAGGCGGTCATGCGTATGGCAGACGAAATCGAGCGTGCTCTACCGCCTACGGCCGGAAACAATAATTCCGTCTATTTCATCGGGGTCTCCGGGCAGGATACGGTTCCGAACGATGCCGTCGGATTCGTCATCGAAGTTCGTCGTGATCTGAGCGCGGGACAACGCCGGGGGGGGCGCGCCACGGTGTCCTATCAACTCGAACAGACGCCAGACACCCCAGGCAGTTTCGTTCTCATCCGGCACGAGGAACTGATGCTCGATCCTTTGGCACAACTCCAGGGTACGATGGATGGGCAGAATTCTCTGGATCCAAATAGCTCACAGAACATGGATACCGGTCCACTCCAGAGTGATACCGCAGTGGTCGACGGTGTAGCTGGCCTTCGGTTGCGCTATCTGGATCCGGATTCCGGAAAC
>CAZEWD010000323.1:1019-3199 GCA_964515725.1 uncultured Binatia bacterium (SeqCode) | reverse complement strand
GGAAAGCTCACCGGAATCGCCAAAGGCGCAAAGAACTCACGCCGCCGGTTTGCCAACTGCCTGGGAACCTTCACCCGGGTCCGTGTTCATTACAAAATCCGTAGAGATGCCAGCCTGGTATTCATGGAAAGCTGTGATCTGCTGCAGCCGGCAACCGATCTGAGCGACCCGGCTCGGCTCGCTTACGGCAGCTATCTCATCGAACTGGTCGATCTGCTCACCGAAGAGGCCCATCCCGTCCCCGGTGTGTTCCGGCTCCTGGGTGAGGCCATCGAAAGGCTACGCCACGGCCCGGCGACAGGTCCCTTCCTGCGGGCCTTCGAACTGCACCTCCTTTGCGATGCCGGATATGAGCCGCAATTTCTCACATGCGCTCGCTGCCATCACGACATCGCTCCGACCGAACAGGCCTATGTGGAAGCTATGCACCCTGGAATCATTTGTGCAGCCTGCCTGCAGCCTGCTGAATCTATCGTAGCGGTCGATGGGCGGACCCTGGCCTTCGTTGATTCACTCAAGACGTTGCCGTTAGCCGAGACTCAAAACCTGCGCCCGAACGGCGATGTTGCTCGACAGGCGGCGCGCATTCTGGGCGCGCTCCTCGCCCCGCATCTCCGCCGGCCATTGCGTTCTCTCAAGATGATTGCTGCACTGGCCCCGTAGGAAGACGACAAAACCCGCCGGGACGGATGATCGTTGTCCGCACGGGCCGCGATTCGAATGAATGGAAGTGCCTCTACGAAAACCGATGAGGAGATGGCGGCGCGTGGAATCGAACCACGGACCTAGGGATTATGAGACCCTCGCTCTAACCAACTGAGCTACGCCGCCACGGGGCATTCATCGAGGCGCGCGGTATAGCGGGCACACCCTGCCGGAGCAAGGCGCGCGAATGGATGGGGTGCGATCTGACGACCGCACCCCATCCAAAGATGGCTCTTACTGCGGACAGCCGTTCAGGGCGTTGTTCACCGCGCCGATGATCTCGTCGACGGTGACCGTACCATCACTGTTCGTGTCACCTGCCAGGCAGGCGGAAACCGGCGTGGCCTCGAGAGCGATGTTCACCATGACGATGATTTCGTCGACGGTTACTTCACCGTCGCCCCCACAGTCGCCACCACAGCTCGGCGTTGTGGGTTCTTGACTCTGCGCAACGAAATCGATGGTGACGGCGATCGCACCGATCGTTTCGACTTCAGGGATCGCGAAGGCCGATACGAGTTCAGCGCCCCCGGGATTCCCCTTCGCCAGTTCCTGACAGTTGAACGGCGATCCACTGACTTCGACCGGACCGATCTCGTCCCCATCAGGCAGATTCGTCACACTGGCTGCTGCGTTCCCGGTCACGGCCGGATTGGTGGCCGCCACACCGATATCGGCATTGTCGTCAGCCGTGCAGAACTGCCCGTCCGGACCGTATTCTTTACCTGAACCCGTGCACTTGCCGAGAACGACATCTACGCCAACCGTGATCAGCATGTTGCTCGAGCCCGGTCCGCCACTACCGCTCAGAGTGATCACCGGCTCACCAGCCTCACCCGTGTCGCCACCGGCATCGACCGTATAGAACAGATCCGTGTTCTCCAGCCCATTACAACCGATGACCCCAGAGGCCGTGTTGCCGGCACCGTGCACATAGGTGCAAGGATTCAGACCCTTCGCCGCACACTTGTCCTCCATCGTGCAATCTTCAGCCAGGCTGCCGTCGGGATTCTGGTAGAGACCGCCGCACGTTTTCGCTTCAGCCCCGTGCACGCAACCACAGGCCATGCTCATGACGTCGATTCCCGGGAAGGTTACCGAGTTGGCCTTCACGACAGCCGGGATCTGACCATCGCGTTCCTTGCCGATCGTCAGGGTGAGACCACCAGTCAGAGGAACCGGCAATGAAATGAAGGAGTGGGCAATCACACCGCTGGTCCCCTTCTTGATGTCTGTTCCCTGCTGCTCACCCGGCACCAGATCGTAAGGGACATCACGTTCATTCGTGCAGTTTACGGCGCAACCATCGCCGCCGAATGGTTTGCAGATCCCTCCACCAGGGCACTCCGCATTGCTCGAACATGCAGTGCCTGCATTCGGACTGCCGACGCAGATACCACCGTCGTCGCACTCTTCCCCAGCATCGATCTTCTTGTCACCACATGTCGCCAAGCCAGGCCGTGGGGCGGCAACCG
>CAZEWD010000323.1:0-1009 GCA_964515725.1 uncultured Binatia bacterium (SeqCode) | reverse complement strand
GCCAACACGACCATCCAGAGTTTGCGCATACTCACTCGCCTCCTTATTGAGAATTCAATGGTGTCGCGTACTGCGAAGACACACCTTAAGTCAATATCTATGTCGCCATCCGTCAGACGCTTTGCGCCAAATGGCCGGTAAAAGCAACCATGCGGACAAAGAAGAGATCGACCCCACAGTTGATGCCGCACGGCGCCGGCTTTGAATTCCACCGTGAAGTGCCGCAGCTTTCTTCTCGGTATCGTTTTTCCCGCCGCATGGCAGTGTGCAGTATCTCGGGGCTGTCTTGCAAACCAGGGCAGATCCACTTCGGCATCTGCACGGTGAATGGAGGTAGGCAACTACTCTGTGCCGGCCAGCAGCGTCTGTGTTCCTCCTCAATCTCGAACGGCAGATCTCTCTCATGCCCCTTTCGGGGAGCGCGGGGAGGTTGGTGGCGGGGTGTCGTAAATTACCAAGGCTCGCCTGGACTGACCGGATTCCGACTCGGCCAGACTGGCCACGCTCGGTAGCTTGCGCATGGCGTAGTCAAATGGGGGCAACGGCCGCTTCGTTCGTTTCTGGGATCGCTGGCGGGTTGGGTGGGTTTGCTCATATCGCCTCGCCTTGACCCTCCCCCCCCTGTTGAGACGAACGAAGGCAGGAAGCCGGCTGGGTGTTATAGGTGACGAAAAGCTGATTGGTCTGGTGAGCTCGATTGTCAGATCTCCATCGACCTTCCATCTGCGAGGGGACGTTTTGGCGATCAGGACAGCCGTGACCCGGTTTTGAGAGGCTGGCTACCGGTTGGGTTCCCATGACACCAGTCACCGTCCCTGCCACACGAGAATCCAGATCAAAAAAGCGGTCGCTCAAACGGAAATATGTGATCGATGTTCCCTCATCTATATAGGGCGAGACATCGCTTGCCGGGCGTAAAATGCCTTTACCTGGAGTCCCGTGGGCCATAGCGCGACCGCGCTTTCAGTGACAAATTCCGTCGCTTTCCGTCAATTCGTCACTTTCTCGC
>CAZEWD010000322.1:0-3226 GCA_964515725.1 uncultured Binatia bacterium (SeqCode) | reverse complement strand
CGAAAGAGATCACACGTAGCCGCAAAGTTCCTACAACATCTCGTGCGGTTGATACTCGCGTGCTGCTGGGAACCGTTGTGCGAGCAATTCGACCTGTGCGATGAAGTGCTCCGTCTGCTCCTGGGCGGCGCCCAGCAGTGTAGAGCCAGCTTCGAGAAGTTTCTCCAACGCACTCTTTGAGAGACCCACTCGGGGGTCTGCAGCGAGGCGATCGAGTAGATCGTTGCCGGAAGCTCCAGCCCTCTGTGCCCGCGCCACGGCTTGCGCATGTTCCTGAATCGCTGCATGGGCGGTCTCACGACCAGCTCCCGCACGCACCGCTTCCATGAGCATCGTCGTTGTGGCCAGAAACGGCAGGTAGCGCGCACGTTCCGCAGCAATCATCTCCGAGTAAATGCCGAAGTCGGTAATGATGTGGAGGAAAGTCTCCAGCAGACCGTCGATGGCCAACATGGCGCCCGGCAATGCGACACGACGCACGACCGAGCAGGAAACATCCCCTTCGTTCCACTGCTCTCCAGCCAGACCCATTACCATGTTCAGAAAGCCGCGTAGAATCACATGCAGCCCGTTCAGTCTCTCAGAACTCCGTGCGTTGATCTTGTGCGGCATGGCGGAAGAGCCAACTTGTCCCGCCTTGAAGCCTTCCGTCGCCAACTCGAAGCCGCTCATCAAACGAAGTGTCCTGGCAAAATTACTGGGTCCAGCACCCAACTGATACAGGACGCTGACGACTTCGAAATCGAGGCTGCGCGGATAGATCTGGCCCACTGCCGTCAATGTTCTTTCAAAACCGAGGAACCGCATCACCTCGGACTCCAGCTCCTCGACCTTCGTTCGATCCCCTGAGAAAAGTGTCATCTGATCGAGCTGTGTGCCAACGGGTCCTTTCAGGCCACGCAACGGATAGCGGTCGAGCACCGACTCGAGCTGTTCGAAGGCCAGGAGCATCTCCTCGCCGAACATCGCCAATCGCCGTCCTACCGTGGTCGGCTGCGCCGCCACATTGTGCGTACGGGCCGTGAGCACGACCTCACGCAGTTCACCAGCGCGCTGCGCCACACGGTCCAGACAACTCACGTACTTCACGCGGAGAAGCTCCAGGGAACGGCGAATCTGCAACTGCTCGACATTCTCCGTGAGGTCGCGGCTCGTCATGCCTTTGTGGATATGCTCGTAGCCAGCCAGCGCACAGAATTCCTCGATGCGCGCCTTCACATCATGCTTCGTGACGCGCTCGCGTTCGCGGATCGATGCCAGATCGACGTGTTCCTTCACCCGCTCGTACGCATCGATCGCCTCGGCCGGCACATCGAGCCCCAGCACTCCCTGTGCCCGCATCACGGCAATCCAATATTCGCGTTCGAGGATGACCCTCCCGTGTGCTGACCAGAGTGCTGCCATCTCCGGACTGGCATAACGCTCCGCAAGAACATCGTACGGCTTATGCTGACCAGAAATCGTGGAATGATTCGTTGATGGTTTCACGCGCGCTACGTAGCACCCCTGCTGAAAATTGATAACCGCGAAGGAAAGGGCAAATGGCTGCAGGCCGGCAGCCGTTCGCAAGCCGTACGGTGCGGGGTGTCTCCAGAATCACACGGCCTCCCCCCAAACGCCTTACGGATCACGGAGGGACTGGCTTATCCCGGACCCCTGGTAAATAACGCCGGTCCCACGAAACCGATACCGCAGAGGATATGCGCTACCAGGGCTCCTTGCTCGCCTCTTAGAACCGAAGCCTACCGCTCCATCCACTCCTTCGGAAACCCGAAAGGAAAGGGCCGCACGTGGATGTGGTAATGATTCGGGATCTGGCGCATGTGATCATCAAAATACCAGCCGTGCGGGAACTTCCGGTCCGCAACGAGTCCCAGTGCGCGTTGGATCACTTCACGCTCCGCGGGTGTCGGCGCGCTACGGTGCTCCCCGAGGACTGCCATGGGTACGTCACACGAATCGCAGTCGAGGATCGCAAACGGAAACGGCTCGTCATACTCCGCATACCAATGCGTCGTGCGCCTCAACTCGCAGAGTTCACATGGTTTCAAACGATCCATTCCGTCTCTTCCTGTTCCGATATACTCGCAACGTGGGGCCGGCAGCCGCGATCACATGAAGATTTCTCTGGTCATTCCAGCGGACACGGCCTCAAGACGTGAGTCGAACCGGTGGGTGCTCACCAAGTGTAGCGGACGCGATAACTCACCTTGGCCTCACCGTCTTTCGCTACGGTGACAGGGAATTCAATCGTCCGGGCATCCGTCTTGTTGAAATCCTGACTCTTACGAATGACCGTCCAGGCACTCCAGCGCGCCAGATTCTCCTTGACGATGACTTTGACCGGCTGATCTTTGTGATTGCGCAGCGTGATTTCGAATTCCTCCTCGATCACCTTGCGTGAGGTGTCGACACTGAAATCCGTCTGCTTTCGCTCTCCCACGACATCGAAGGCCGTACCCAGTTTGATCTGCACCGTTTCATCATGGGGCGTGTGGTTGATCCGGTCCTCGCCAATGAACTCGAGAGAGTCGTCCGCCGGATCGAGTTTGCTCACGCGGATGCGACCAGCAGGCAAGGGAATTCCCAGACCCGCATCCTTGGCGTTCCGGAACCGTAGGTACGTGTCCACCTCTTTGTTCGAGGTCGTGCCATAGTCCCGATCGACGACCGGATCGGCAAAATACATTCCAGCGCCGATTGGTTGTCCGTAATAGACGAGTACTTTCTCACACGGCACACGGCGCACCACGGGAAACAGCTCGATCTGTTTGGTCGAACGATCGGGGAGGGTCGTCGGATGGCCCAGTGTGTACATGTGGTACTCGAAAAAACTCTTTTCCTCGAATCCGGCCGGGGCCGCCATCATATCCATCCCCGCACGTCGCTCGCCCTTCATCATCACCATCTCGGCACGCGGTACGCGATGCGGTTTGCCAGCCACGAGCTTGAGCTTTGCTTCTGGATAACCGGCGCCTGATTGATTCAGGATGCTGACCCAGGCGGCCACATCGAGGCTTCCCGTGTTGGCGCTATCGCCCTCCTTGAAGGTCACGTTGTAGTCCGCCCACCACGTCATTCCGGCCGTTTCGTAGGTGACACGAACCTTCTGAGGGCCGGCTTTCTCTGAAAACAGGTCCCACACCAGAGTTGGTCGGGTGATGAGTCCACCGGGCAGTTCCGGCAATTTGAGATTGCTGTAGTCGTTGAGCACTTCGACACTGCC
>CAZEWD010000321.1:0-3232 GCA_964515725.1 uncultured Binatia bacterium (SeqCode) | reverse complement strand
AACGACTCCCAGAACATCACCCGGTGCCGGTCAGCCAATCCGAACTTTCGGAGCTGATCGAATTTGCCGGCGAACTCGTCGATGCCTCTGGCGGGGTGATCCTGCCACACTTCCGTCAAAGGCTCGCGGTCGACAACAAGGCTGCAGGAGCAGCGTATGATCCGGTGACCGTCGCGGATCAGGCTGCCGAAAGGGCCATACGACAGTTGATCAAGGCACGGTATCCTGACCACGGGATCTTCGGTGAGGAGCATGGTTATGAGGAAGGAACACGCGGCCTCACGTGGGTCATCGACCCGATCGACGGCACACGCGCCTTCATTACGGGAATTCCGCTCTGGGGTACGCTCGTCGCCCTGCACGACGGACGAAGTCCCATCTTCGGCGTCATGGACCAACCGTTCACCCGCGAACGCTTTACCGGCAGTCTGAACGGTTCGTCGTTGCGCACATCACAGGGCGTTTCGATCCTGCAAACCCGCCCCTGCGCAAGCCTGGCAGAGGCACGTCTGCAGTGCACGGATATTCTGATGTTCAACACGCCCGAGCGGACCGTATTCGAGGAATTGAGTACCCAGGCGCGCCTGACCCGGTACAGCGGAGATTGTTACGCGTATTGCATGGTGGCGCTCGGCTGTATCGATCTGGTCGTCGAGTCCGGTCTGATGCCGTACGACGTGCAGGCGCTGATTCCGATCATCGAGAACGCCGGCGGCGTCATTACGAACTGGTCCGGTGGCGAGTGCAGCAACGGCGGCCAGGTCATTGCCGCTGGTGACCGTCGCGTTCACGAACAGGCCCTGCAGATCCTCGCGTCCGCGGCGGTTTGAAGTAGTGGATATATCATCTGGTTCTTCTGCGCCGGTTGGGGATATACGTTCGTTTCTCCAACGCCGGTTGCATCTCCTGCTTCCGATCGATCCGAAAACTCCGTCATCTCCGTGTGTCCCTATGCACGTACGTCTCGTACGCGCTTGTCGACAAACACAACCACCACCGCCAGGGCGATGATGATGAAGTTCATGATGTACGGAGCACGTACAGCGTACGCGTACAATGCGGTTCCCAGCATGGGTCCGAACACATTGCCAATCACCGAGATTCCACCCAACAATCCGGCAACCGATCCCTGCTCGTGGGCTTCCACAACGAGAGACGAGGCAGCAGCAGCGCCGGGCCGTAGCAGTCCGATCCCCAGGCCGAGGGCCACCAGCGCCACGATGAACACCCAGAACTGCGAGCCGATGACGAAAAGCGCGTAAGCAAAAGCCATCGAGCATGCCCCCACTCTCATCATCAGTTTTGCCGCAGGCCGGAAGCGCTGCACGATGACAAGTTGGGCAAACAATCCCGATACCGCCAGCAGCACAAAGCCGACGCCCGACAGACGAACGGTATCGTGCGCATCGAGGTGGAGCATATCCTGAAAGAAAAAGGCCAGTGTGATGACCGTCGTCGCGCGCACCGCCTGCAACGCGGTAACGACGGCAAGAAACGGCAGAACACGACGATCCAAAACCGCCAGACGCGGTGGCCGGATATACTCAGTGTGCGGCAAGCGCCTCTCTTCGGGAAGGAAGTTCCAGATCGTCAGCGCACTTACAACCGCCAGTGCCGACGACAGATACAGGGGTGTCAGCAACCCGACAAAGGCCAGCGCTGCACCAATTCCAGGGCCAACCGTCTCCCCCAATCCCATTGCTGCACTGACCAGGGCGACACCTGCCGTGCGTTCGGTCCGGCTCGTGCGATCCGCAATATACGCCTGGGCTGCCGGGCCTGTTCCTGAGCCGATGAGGGCAAAGATGCACCGCGCAGCAATCATCAACGGGTAGACGACCACTGGGGCGAGCCAACCGGAAATACCGAACCAGATCACCGTCGCCAGAGATGCCATCGACAGGGCGAAACCGAGCAATCCAATCAGAACGATCTTACGCCGGCCCGCTACGTCACTACGCCGTCCCCACCATGGGCTGATGAACACCCAGAGTGTGGCCGAGGTCGCAAAAATGGTGGACACCTGGAACGGAGAGATACCGATCGTGCGTGCGGCCGGCGGCAGAATCGAAAAGAGCATCGACTGTCCCATGCCGACGCAGGCCAGGCATACAAACAACAGTGCGAAAGCACGGCGCTGATCGGAGGGCATGGAACGGGCAGATGACAGCTACAGCCGGCGCTTCGCGGTTCGGAAGGATGATGCGGGCCTACAGGCAGAGACAGACGCCGCTTTGCAGCTCACTTGCGACCGCTGGGGATATCCTTGAATGGCATTCCCTTGTCCGCACGGATCTCCGACGGCAGACCCAGTACGCGCTCCGCAATAATGTTGCGCAGGATCTCATCGGTTCCACCGGCCAGCCGCAAGCCGGGTGAACCCAGGTACAGCAATTGCCAGATACCCTCGTCGGGGCTCGCTTTCCGATCCATCATCGAACCGGTTGCGCCCTGCAGGTCGATGGCAAACGACGCCATCTCCTGGTAGAGGGGCGCACCCACCAGTTTTCCGATCGAACTTTCAGGCCCGGGGATCTGCCCCTGAGAAAGTGCCGTCTGGGTCCGATAGCTCACGTACTGCAACCCCTTCTGCCGAATGTAGAAACGAGCCAGTCGCTGGCGAACACTCGCGTCTTCGATGACTGGTTTTCCGTCTCGGCGGACACTTCGCGCCAGATGGATCAGATCATCGACATCCGGACCACCGAGGCCACCACCGATGGAGTGCCGTTCGTTCATCAACGTGGTCAGGGCACATCGCCAACCATCATTCACGTTACCGACGCGATTCCGATCGGCCACACGCACGTCTGTGAAGAACACTTCATTGAACATCGACATACCGTTGATCTGCTTGATCGGTCGGATTTCGATACCCGGGGATTCCATATCGACGATGAAGTAGGTCATGCCACGATGTTTTTCCGCATTCGGATCGGTGCGCGGGACAATCATGCCCCACTTCGAGAACTGAGCGCCGGTCGTCCAGATTTTCTGGCCATTGATGATCCAGTCATCGCCATCGCGAACTGCGGTGGTACGCAGGCCAGCCAGATCCGATCCTGCTGCCGGCTCGCTGAAGAGTTGGCACCAGATCTCCTCACCACGCAGCATCTTCTTGAGATACTTGTGCTTCTGCTCGTCAGTCCCGTGCACCATGATCGTAGGACCCAGCATGCCCTGGCCGATGGCAAAAATGTTTGGCGGGATACGAAACCGCGACTCTTCCTGC
>CAZEWD010000320.1:0-3234 GCA_964515725.1 uncultured Binatia bacterium (SeqCode) | reverse complement strand
ATCGGCCGCGGTCACGGCGCCGTCCCGGTTTGAATCCGCCGTCAGACACGCTGGGCTATCGGTAAACGGATTGGAAGCGGCGAGGTCGACGTCGTCGGCAGCCCATTCTCCGTTGCAGGTCGTATCGCCGGGAAGCATGGCTGACGCGGCCGAAAGCCGTAGGAACAGCGCCGCCACGATCGCCACCAGCCACGGTTGGCGCCGCAGCCGTTTGCCGTTGAATCCATCCATGTCCGCGAATTGCGGCGCACCCTATCGAACGGGTCAGGAAGGCACAATCCGCATAATGACGAGTCCCTCACTCTATGGACTATCCGCTCTCACTCAATGCTTTCCGGCCCCATCCTCCCGGAGGAAACGCCTCCGCCGCAGGGCATTTCGGATCTGTCGCCGGATGATGTGTACGATCGTACGCCGATCGTAACTCGGCCATTCGAGCAGGGCCTCCATGATCGTGATGGTCTTACGCCCGGCCCCCCGCCAGTCGCTGATCTGACCGGGCTTGTAGATCTTCGGGCCACGGAAGAGCGCGCTGCGGTCCATCACATCGTTTTCGGCGAGATACTCGACTTGTAGAGGAACTCCCAGGCGATCCCTCAGATGCCGCTCCGGTGCTGAACCGCGAACACGTTGCGGGTTGCTGACCTCGGTGAGCAGCCGCAATCCGTGGTGCAGAACCACAAAGAAAAAAGTCCGAGTGCCGAGCGCATCAGCAAATTCATAGCCCGCGTCGAGGAGATCGTACGGCGTCAGCCGCACGCCGTCATACTCGACGATGTCGTCATATCGTCCCAGACATTGCGCGGTAGCGCCAGATCGCCCGCACGGACACGGCTCTGGCGAGATGCGCACGTAATCACCGCTGAAGTATCGAACCACCGGCTGGACTTCGTGCACGAGGCTCGTCACCGTCATGATGCCCGGTTGCCCAGCAGGCACAGGTTCGTGCGATTGCGGATCGAGCACTTCCACCTCGATCAGGTCCTCGCACAGATGCAGACGCCCCGCCGTGCAACCGACCCCCATCAGCAGGGTTTCATTCGAACCGTAGATCTCAACGATACGCGCATCCCAATCCTTCTCGATGACACGCCGCATTGCCGGCGTGAGGGTAGCGCCGCCGGCAAAAATCGTTTTCAAGGAGCCGAGGTCACGGCGAATGTCGTATCCTTCGATCTTTGCCAATTCGTAGAGCAGGATCGGCTCCAGCGGCAGACTGCTGAGAGCGGTGACCTTGAGCCGTTTGATGAAGTCGAGTGCTCTTTGAAATGGCACGTCCCACGTCATATTCCCTGCCGCGATATGGCAGGCGCCGGCTTTGCGCATCGCCTCTTCAAAGACGAACGACACGGGTGCAAAAAGTGGGAAGCGGTTGAGCAGGATCGTCGGCTCGGACATCTCCGGCACCATCTCATGGACAATGGCACCCATGCGCTGCACCTCTCCAAGGCCGCACCAGGTGGAAATCGGTTCACCCGTCGTGCCGCTCGTCTCATGATAGTGCCAGGCCTTTTCCGGCGGAACGATCAGCATGCCATACGGCGTCGCATCACGCAGATGGCTCTTGAACGTGAGTGGCAACCGTTGCAGGTCGGCGCGGCCGTTGACGTACGCGCCTGCAAGGTGCCGCTTGTAAAAGAGGCTCGTACGTGCCCGGGCGACTGCCTCTGCGATGATTCGATCGCGCTGTGTGGCGGCTCTTCCCCCGCCCGGCGTTGCTCCACCATCCATGGCGCCCTGTTTACCGGGCATACACAGGTAATGCCAAGAGCAGAGCGTACCCGGCGATTCTTTCTCTCGCTGTGGTTGCCTCCAAGGCAGGGCGTGATACGCGGTAGCCATGAGCGGCAAGTTCCAGCCCGACTGGCGAGAAGACGTTCCCGATCCACAGTCCTACCGATCGATCTTCAAGTACGATCCGGCGAAATTCAAACATCCGAGTTCAGCGTGGTACGAGATGTTCAAGCAGGAGTTCGGCCTCACCGATGCTGACTTTCGCATCCGCAAGCCAGGCGGTGATGCAACGGTCATGCTCGAACACAAAAGCGCACTGGACGATACGCACGTACAGGCATTGGCCAATATCGTCGGCCGAGAGAACGTATCCTCCGGCGATTACGACCGGGTGAAGTTCGGCCATGGGAAGTCCATCGATGAGAACCTCGCCCTGCGGCAGGGGATTACGAAAGATGTGCCGGACCTCGTCGTACATCCGCGCGACAAGGGAGAGGTCGCGAAGATCGTCGCCTACTGCAACGAGCACAAGATCGCCATCGTCACCTACGGTGCCGGTTCAGGCGTCGTGCTCGGCAACTCTGCGCCGCACGGCGGCATTGCCGTCGTGTTGAAGACGCACATGAACAAACTCCTTTCCGTCAGCGAGAAGAATCAGACCGCCGTGGTGCAGCCGGGCATGATGGGTCCCGACTACGAGGCGGCACTCAACGAGGCCCCGAAACGCTTTGGTACATCGCGAGCCTACACGTGCGGGCATTTCCCCCAATCTTTCGAGCTGGCTTCCGTTGGCGGGTGGGTCCAGGCCTCCGGGTCCGGCCAGGCCTCAACATATTATGGAGACGCCTGTGCCCTGCTGGTCAGCGCCGAATACGTGACGCCGGTAGGGACGATCCGGACACTCGACATCCCCGGCACTGCTACCGGCCCGCGTGTCAACGACATCCTCAAGGGGAGCGAAGGCGCATTCGGGATCATGGTGGAGGCGACCATGAAGATCTTCCGGCACATGCCCGGAAACCGGCAGCGTTTCGCCATGCTCTTCCCGTCGTGGGATGCCGCCGTCGATGCCAGCCGTGAGATCATGCAGGGTGAATTTGGCCTGCCTGCCGTCTTCCGCATCTCGGATCCAGAGGAAACGGAGATCGGCCTGAAGCTGAAAGGCTTCCACGACAGCGTGTTCGATCGCTTCATGCGTCTGCGTGGATTCAAGCCGATGGAGCGCTGCCTCTGCATCGGTACCGCCGAGGGCGAACGCCGATTTGCCGAACATGTGCGGGAAATGTCCCTGGCCATCGGCCGTAAACACGGCGCTATGTCACTGACCGGATACGCGACGAAACAATGGGAGCACGGACGCTATTCCGACGTGCACATGCGGGAAGACCTTCTCGACTACGGCATCCTCATCGATACGTTGGAAACGGGCGTCACATGGGAAAGTCTGCAGCGCGTCTACCAGGGCGTGCGCACATTCGTGAAACAGCGCCCGCGAACCCT
>CAZEWD010000319.1:0-3254 GCA_964515725.1 uncultured Binatia bacterium (SeqCode) | reverse complement strand
CGGGAGAGTAGTCAGGTCGTTGCGAGTTCGGAGAGCGAAATGCGTCCAAAAAGTTCGCATTTCACCTGCCCATGAAATTTCCAGATGGCCAGAATGCGCCCATCTCATGTCCTCCTTATGGCGGACACGGTGAAGGTAGCTGGCCTTCCCAAACAAACAGCATTTCAAACCCCGGCGGGGATACCCCGTCAGGTGATGACGGCCTTCCTGCCAATTTCAACTTTTGTCAGGAGGTAGTCATGGCATCACTAAACAGAGTCACCCTCATCGGCAACTTGGGTGCCGACCCTGAGGTTCGTTACACGCAGAACCGCGAAGCGATCGCAACGATTCGGATCGCAACGACGGAGACGTACAAGGACAAGTCGTCCGGTGAAAAGAAGGAAATCACTGAATGGCACCGTGTCGTCTTTTTTGGTCGCACGGCGGAGGTCGTAGGCGAGTACCTGAAGAAGGGCTCGCCCGTCTACGTCGAAGGTCGCATCCAGACCCGCAAATGGCAGGACAAGGCGGGGCAGGATCGTTATGTCGTCGAAATTCTCGCCAGCGAGATGAAGATGCTCGGCACGCGTCCAGCGGATGATGATGCACCCGACGCAGGCAAAGGCAAGCGTACCGGCAACGGTAAAGGCAAGCCTGCAGCTGCTACGGGTCCTGCATTCGAGGATGTACCCGACATCGAGCCGTTCTGAGTCGCACGTTTCTTGTTTCCCCACCGGGAGGTCCTTCCTCCCCTGGGGGAAGGACCTCCATCACCTTTGGAGGTTTGTTCGTGGAACGCGTCATTCTTGTCCTGGCCATGCTGGCAGGCCTGCATCTGATCCTTTCGTTTCTTCAGTTTGCGCTGGAAGCCATTCGTGGCTCATTCCTGCGTGTTCGCCTCCAGGCCAAGGTCGAGGAGGTGGTGGCAGAGGCAGATGAAGTACCGGCCGAGGAAGTGATCACGGATTGGCGGCAGTACGACATACCGGCGTATCTACGCCGCAACGGGACCGGCAACGATTCCGGCCACACGGCAAAGGCTTCCTTCGAAGTCATTGCCTGAAATTTCCACCCCAGCGGGGGCATCGCCTCCGCAAGGGGATCGGTGCCCCTTTTTTCATTTCAGGAGGCACCTCATGGAACTCGTTCTTCTCGCATGCTGCATCTCTGGCTGGATCATCAGCCGTCCGATCGTTCGCGCGCTCGGTCTGTAGTTCGCAGTATTGCCTGTGGGGGTCTTCCCCGCAGCACAAAGCGCTTTTCTCGAAGAGCCCTTTGTCCTGCGGGGATCGCTCCATTTTGGATGCGGTTTTCGCCAGGGAATCTCAACAACCTCTGGAGAAAATCATGAAACTCAATCCCTATCTCGTTCGATTGTTCGACCCGCTGCCCATGGCCTTTGCCTGCGATCTCTACCAACGGCTGAGGGAAGGCAAGCGGGACATGGAAACCCGCGACATGTTGCTGAAGGCACTCGACATGGCGCGCAAAGCCGGAACCATCGAATGATCCCATCGCCCCGGACCTCCGGGGCTTTCCCGAGGGCGTTCGCCCCGAGCGTCCTGCGGAAAGACAGATTTGATCGGACGGTTATCCGTTCGATTGAAAAGCGGTAGCTGGCCGCGCGAAACAAACAGCATTTTCCAACCCAGCCGGGGACAACGCCCCGGTTCGGGTCGGTGCTTCCGGCATTCACTCTGGAGGCATCATGAAACTCAATCATCCCGGCCTGCTCGTCATGCCGGCCACGCAGTATCACGCGGAGAAAGCCATCGGCCATTCGGGTATCGTCAAGATGCTCAAAAGCCCGGCCCACCTGCGCGAGTATCTGGATCATCCGCATCAACCGACACCTGCCATGGCGTTCGGTACTGCAGTGCATACCTATGTACTGGAGCAGGATCGCTTTGCCGAGGAATTCGTGGTGGCCGAGAAGTTCGACCGTCGCACGAAGGAAGGCAAGGAAGCAGCAGCACGCTTCGAGGAAGCCAATCAGGGCAAGATCGTGATTACTTCCGAGGAGATGGCCACGCTCACCCTGGTGCAGCGTGCCGTGTTTGCCCATCAAGGGGCGGCACGACTTCTGTCCGTTGGTGACGCCGAGCTCTCGGCGTTCTGGACGGATGCGGACACGGGCCTCAACTGCAAGTGTCGGCCGGATTGGTTCAACGGTGAAGCCATCGTTGATCTCAAGACCTGCGTCGATGCCAGCAGTAGCGGGTTCTCCAAATCCATTGCGAACTTCGGCTACGACATCCAGGCGGCGTACTACGTCGACGGGATCAAGGCCGTGACCGGAATGGAGCTTCCGTTCCTGTTTGTCGCCGTGGAGAAGGACGCGCCGCATGCGGTAGCGGTGTATCGCGCCGATCCCGACGTGATCGAGATCGGGCGCAAGAAATACCGGGCGGCGCTTCAGCTCTTGAAGTGGTGCCAGGCATCAAACAACTGGCCGGCATACCAACCGGGTGGCGAGATTGAACTGATCTCCCTGCCACGCTGGGCTGCCAACACAGAAGCCTTCGAGCTGGACGCCGCCTAATCCGCGGCATTTCTTTGTAGGTCATCAACCCCGGCGGGGATACACATCCCCGTCCAGGGAGACAGGTGTCTTCGCCATTCTTCTTTGGAGAAAACCATGTCTCAAACCCTACGCAACATCCAGAAGTCCCGCCAAGGCGTGCAGTCCAACGTGGTGCCGTTCCCGGCCATGCTGGAGCAGTTCAAAGGCGAAATTGCCCGCGCACTGCCCAAGCACTTGAGTCCGGATCGCATGGTGCGCATCGCACTGACCGCGTTCCGCATGAACCCGAAACTGGCCCAGACCGATCCCCGCAGCGTCTTTGCGGCGGTGATCCAGTCCAGCCAGCTCGGGCTCGAAGTCGGCTTGATGGGCGAAGCCCACCTCGTTCCTTTCGGCAATCAGTGCCAGTTGATCCCCGGTTATCAGGGACTCATGAAGCTGGCCCGCAACAGCGGCATCGTGCAGGACATCTACGGTCACGAAGTTCGCATCAACGACAAGTTCGACATCGTCCTGGGCCTTAACCGGACCCTGATGCACGAACCGTTGAAGAAGAACGGATTCCCTGCCTCCGACGAGGAGCGCGGTGTGATCGTGGGCTTCTATGCGGTTGCGGTTTTCAAGGACGGCACTCGCACGTTTCACGCCCTGTCGAAGGAACAGATCGAACAGGTGCGCGATAACTCGCGGGGCTACCAGATGGCCAAGAAGTACGGCAAGGAGAGTCCATGGGATACGCATTTCGTCC
>CAZEWD010000318.1:0-3260 GCA_964515725.1 uncultured Binatia bacterium (SeqCode) | reverse complement strand
TCTATGTGCTTCGCGCCGGATCCATCAACGCGAGCTTTCTCGCGATCTTCAGCATCGTTCTGTTTGAATGGCCCGAGGTATGGCTGAGATTATTCACGCAGGACGCCGAAGTCCTCGCCGTCGGCGCCAATTATTTCCGTTGGATCGCACCGTCGTATCCCTTCATGGGGATCGCCATGGTGATTTCCTTTGCGTTCCAGGGGCTGGGCCGCGCTACGATACCTCTGCTTTGGATGGTCGTGCGCGTTGTGGGAGTGGTTCTCACTTCCCTCGTTGCCGTGGCCTGGTTCGGAGCGACCGATACGGCTGTTTTCGCCATAGTGGCAGGAGGGAACATCCTCTCCGCAGGAATCATGACGCTTCTTTTTCTCTGGTTGGGGCCACGCACGGCCCAATGAGGCATCCCAGGCAGGCTACATCGGACAGAGGAATGCCTTCCGATCGAAACAAGAAGGGAGCGACTGGTCAATCGAACCATCATCCGCAAGGTCGATGTCGATACCCACTTCAGCGTACCGAACGAGATCGGGGCGATCTCCCAACCCGGCGTCAACCTCGATTTCACCCTCGATAGGGCATGCGGCCCCGTGATTGATACGCATCGGCATCCGTTGTCCGTACAGATAGGCACCACCGAGGCAAGGTGAGGCAATCTGGCCGGAGACCGACACAAGATCATCACCCGAAGATGCGTCGTAGACCTGGGTGAATTGTGAAAATTCCACCGCTGTGGAGAAACCATCGGTGCTCAGGGCGACATCGGCCGTGAGGGTGCCCGTGAACTGCATCCACTCACACACCTCGTTGTATTGCGGCACTTCGATCGACAAGAGACTGCCCCCGGGAAACCTCGCCGACGTCGACGTCACCAGCGTCCGTTCCAGATCAAAAAACGACACCGTCGTCGCGCCCGCAAACTCCAGCTCGATTTGATCGTAACGACACATACACGGTTGCGAGTTGCAGGCGAGATCCAACTGTGCCTCGAAATCACTCACATGGGTTGTGGCCGTCCCGTGGTCGCTCTCGACCCGCAGATCGAACGAATCGATCCGCAGTAGAGCCTGGGTGGGCACCGTGGCACAGGAATCACCCACGGTGCCCTCCAGAGTCATCGATCCGTTATAAGACAGGAAGACGCCGCCGTTATTGATATCGACACAATCCGAGAAGATCAGATGAAAGATCGGCGCGGCAGGGACGGGGGAAGACGGTGTTTCACAAGCCAGAGTGACATTCCCGCCCGCAACGCACTGCACCGTCTGTTCGAAACCGGCACCACCCTCCTCTGAGCCTGCATCGGGGAAGTGCCCGAGGATCGTACCGAAGAGTGTGAAAATGGCGCGCGTGACCGTGGTGACACCCAACAGATTGCCCACCGAACGCGTCGCGGCGCTGATCCCCTCGACGGGGGTGGGCGTTGCCGTCAGGGTTGCCGTCGGCGAGAAAAACGCCGTCGGGGAAAGCGTCGGACTCGCTGTGGCCTCAGGGCTGCAACCGTTCAGCGCGTTGTTGACTGCCTGAATGATCTCGTCAACCGTAATCTCGCCATCACCCGTACGGTCGAGACTACGGCAAAGCTCGATGCTGTTCGCACCAAGGGCAATGCCCACACCCCGAACGATCTCATCGACCGTAACTTCCGAATCGCCGTTGCAGTCCCCGATACACGTGCCCTGGGCAGCCATCCCCCACGTGACAATGGTGAGCACTGCCATCACACACCTCAGAGGGCGGAGCACAAACCAGGGTGACGTTTGCCTCAGACTTCCCATGGCAACCTGAGCTGCGTTTCTCACGCCTCCCAGACACGGTCAAGCCACATCTTTCGGAATCAGAGCCGCCGCCAATTCGCGCCATTGCCACATCGGCAGGGCACGCGGATCCGCATCGAGCACCTGGATGCACACATGATCGGCGCCGGCATCCCGATGGGCCTCCACCCGGTGGACAATGGCTTCCACATCACCCCAGACGACGATCGCATCCACCAAACGATCACTGCCACCATGGGCGACGTCATCGTCGCTAAAACCCAGGCGCTTCAGGTTGTTCACGTAATTGGGCAGCGTCAAATACGTAGCCATGTGCTGGCGGGCGATCGCGCGTGCAGTAGATGGATCACTTTCAAGGACGACGGCCTGTTCCGGCGCCAAAATCGCCGTCTGGCCCATCGCCGCTCGCGCCACCGCCGTATGTTCCGGAGGTACGAAATATGTGTGAGAACCCTGGGTGCGTTCTGCTGCCAGACGGAGCATCTTCGGGGCAAGAGCTGCCAGCAGGCGGCACGGCGGATTGGCTGGTAGCGGAGATATGAACGGCGCGCTGTCCATCGCATCGAGGAAGCTGCGCATCGCCAGCAACGGTTTGTCGTACGTATGGCCGCGCAATCCGGTGAGCGGGGCGTGGCTTACGCCCAGCCCCAAAACGAATCGGCCATCGTAGGCCTCGCACAACGTTTTCTGCGCGGCGCCGGCTGCCATCGCATCACGCGCCCAGATGCTCGCAATTCCGGTCGCAACAGCGATTTTCTTCGTCCCGGCAAGTAGCAATCCCGCATTGGTGAATGCCTCGCGTCCGAATGCCTCGGGAATCCAGATGGCGCTATAGCCCAACGATTCCAATTCAGCGGCCGCATCCCGTGCCAACGCTGCTGGCTGCATGTCCAACGCAAATGTCCAGATTCCAGTTTTTCCCAATACCGTCATGTCTGCCTCACTCACCAATGATTTTGATCAGGATCCGTTTTTGACGGCGCCCATCGAACTCCCCGTAAAAGATCTGTTCCCACGTGCCGAAGTCGAGTTTTCCGTCCGTCACGGCCACCACAACCTCGCGACCCATGATCTGGCGTTTGTGATGTGCATCACCGTTATCCTCGCCCGTGCGGTTATGGAGATAGCGCGCCGGGCTCGGGTCGTATGGCGCCAATTGTTCCAGCCACCGCCGGTAGTCTTCGTGCAATCCCGATTCATCATCGTTGATGAACACACTCGAGGTAATGTGCATCGAGTTCACCAGGCAAAGGCCTTCCCGAATCCGGCTCTCACGCACTGCCTGCTCCACTTCGGGGGTGATATTGACGAAATCCATTCGCCGGGGAACCTCGACCGTGAGGATTTTGCGGTAACTACGCACGGGTTGGATACTCTGCGGATCACAAAACCAGCAATCCTGGTGTCGAGTCAACCATCTGGCCCGCGTGTGTTGTAGTTCAGAGAAAATGTCCGCTTAACGGGTCAGAGAAAATGTCCGCCCTT
>CAZEWD010000317.1:0-3276 GCA_964515725.1 uncultured Binatia bacterium (SeqCode) | reverse complement strand
CCGCACCAGCAGTTCGAGAACCTCTCCGAGATCATCACGATGCGAACCCATCGAACCGATAACGGACAGTTCCTTACCGACAAATGAGGTGAGTGGCGGCAACTCAACACGTTCCGGTCCAACCCCAACGACAATGACACGGCCGGG
Source organism: uncultured Binatia bacterium (SeqCode) (assembly GCA_964515725.1). Lineage (GTDB taxonomy): Bacteria > Desulfobacterota > Binatia > HRBIN30 > HRBIN30 > CAZEWD01. Next base: position 3,129 of record CAZEWD010000317.1, on the reverse strand, counting down.
CCGGGTAACGCTCCGTAGAGCTTCGCTCACGGTGGCAGCACGACCGACGAACTCGAATGCCACGTCCACGCCCTCACCCCCCGTAAGAGAGCGGATCGTCTTGGAAGGTTCACACTCCGTCGCGTTCACGACATCGGTGGCACCCGCCTGTTGGGCTCGGGTCAGCGCACCAGGCGATGTGTCGATTGCGATGATCCGTTCGGCCTTCGCGTTACGGGCAAAAAGGATTCCGTGGTAGCCGACTCCGCCACAGCCATAGACCGCAACCGTCTCTCCCTGCCGGAGTGCGGCGCGCTTGGAGACGGCGTGATACGCAGTCGAAACCGCATCACTCAAAATGGCACCCGTCTCGTAGGATACCGTATCGGGCAATCTGACCAGACAGACCGCAGGAACACACATCTGTTGTGCGAAGGTGCCGTCGAGATGGACGCCGAAGATCCGCGCACGAGGACAGAGAGAGACATCACCCCTCTGACAGGAACGGCACACGCCGCACGCCACACTCGGAAAAAAGGTGACTCGATCGCCAATCGACCAACCCGGCACGCCTGGGCCCAGAGCCACGATCACACCGGCCCCTTCGTGCCCCAGAGTAATGGGAACCTTCGCCGTCGAAAAACTGCGCTCCCAGGCAATATGAAGATCGGTACCGCAAAGGCCCGCAGCCTTGATCTCAACGATCACTTCACCCTCACCGGCAACCGGGCACTCCAATTCTTCGATCGTCAGGCCCCTTTGTTCTCCCGAGAAGCGAGCTGCTTTCATCGACACCTCCGTTCCAGCCATCCGCCTCTGGCCGATGTCGTCACATGGCGTATCGGGGCATTCATGCAATTCTCCGGAAATGATACTCCACGGTCATTTCGGCCACCGTCTCCTGTGCCGCATTTTTCATCGTCACCTTGATGGGAAGTGCCGCCTTGCCCTGACGTTCCACCTTTTGTTCGACTGAGGCCACCGTCTCTGGTGCAATCTCCACCGCACTGACGAGATCGCCCGTAACGGGCTTGCGGTACTCGATCTCGGCACGGCGCGCGAGCATGCGCAGTCGGGTCAGATCGAATACTGCTCCGGCCGCCAGTCCGGCACAGGTTTCACCAAAGCTGAAGATGGCAGCGGCGTGTGTCGTACCGACATAGTTGTCGTTGGTGGGATCGTGCGGGAGACGCAACCGGACATGATTCGCTCCGATCTCCTCCACACGCACGGCGACCTTTTGCAGGAAAGGGATCTGCTCTTCGATCAGACGGCGCAGGTTTTCCCGTTGCGGATCCATAGCCACGGCGCTCGATTCCCTCACTCTTTTTTCACTTTGCGATCCGGCGGCGAGCGATGATCTCGCGCATGACCTCGCTGGTCCCTGCACCGATGGCAAAACCGCTGATGCCACCGGTCGCACGCGCCACGAAATACTCCTCCATACAGCCATAGCCACCGAAGGCCTGATCGCATTCAGGTGCCAGACGCTTGAACAGTTCACCCGCAAAGAGTTTGGCCATCGACACATAGACCTCAGCCTGCGGATCGTTGGCGCACATCAGTTCGGTGGAATACCAGGTCAGCGTCCGCGAGGCCTCGAGCTGTGCCATCAGATCGGCCAGGCGGTGTCGCCAGACCGGCATCTTCGCCAGGGTCGTACCAAAAACCTCGCGTTCCCCGGTGTACCGTAGTGTTTCCTCGAGAATTTCACGCATCCAACTGTTGGTGAGATACGACAGCACCAGTCGCTCCCCCTGGAACAGTTTCATGATGTTGTAGAATCCGTGGCCTTCCTCACCGACGAGATTGGCTACCGGCACACGACAATCTTCGAAGAACAGCTCGGCGGTATCCGATGCATGCGCCATGACCTTGCGCAGCTTGCGACCGACCGTGAAGCCAGGAGTATCCGTTGGAACGATGATCACGCTGACTCCGTAGGGTCCTGGTTCCCCCGTACGAACCGCAAGCGTGACGAAATCGGCAATGGTTCCGTTCGTGATGAAGATCTTCGATCCATTGATCACGTAGTGATCTCCGTCACGTCGAGCACTGGTCCGCAGGCCAGCCACATTCGAACCGGCCCCCGGTTCCGTGATGCCGAGCGCCGCAATACGTTCACCCTTGATGGCAGGCATCAGCCACTCCTGCTTCAGCGCTTCGGAGCCATAGGCGTGGATGATGCTGGTGGCGATCTCGCACTGTACCATCAGACTCACGACGACTCCGACGCAGCGCGCACGCATCAGTTCTTCGATGAGAATACCGGTGTACCAGTAATCCAGTCCGCTTCCTCCGTATGCCGGATCGAAGCGGACTCCCAACAGCCCACAATCCCCCGCCTTCCGAAACAGCTCACGTGGAAAGCTCTGCTCCCGGTCCCAGACCTCGCCATACGGCGCAATCTCGCGCTGGGCGAAGGCGGCAACAGTTTCACGGAAGAGCGTGTGATCCTGAGTGAACGGGGGAAATGCCATGAGCGACCTCCGAAAAAAACTCCCTATTCCGCGCCGTGGATCTGGCGCGTCTTCCCTTTCCAGTGCGGTTCGCGCACGGAACGGCGAAGAATCTTACCGACGCTGCTTTTGGGGAGCGCGGCAACGAAATCGACCTGTTTGGGGACCTTGAATGCTGCCAGATGGGCCTTGCAATGTTCGATGATTTGCGAAGCGTCGGGTCCGTCAGCAACGACGACGGCACGCACCGCTTCACCCCATTTCGAGTCCGGCACGCCGATGATGCAGCACTCGCGCACTCCCGGTACGGCGGCAATGACATCCTCGATCTCGCGGGGATAGACGTTGAAGCCACCACTGATGATCATGTCGTCCTTGCGGTCGGCCAGATAGTAGTATCCATCCTCGTCCTGACGGCCCAGATCTCGTGTGTGTAGCCAGCCGTCCCGTAACGTCTGCGCCGTGAGTTCGGGAAGGTTCCAATATCCCTTCATGATCCAGGGCGCACTGATGCAGATCTCGCCGACCTCGCCCTGTGAGACCTGGACACCGCTGGGATTCAGGAGACGTACCTGAACGGCAGCCTCAGCCTCACGACCGATCGAAGCCAATCGAGCACCCCCGGCAGCGAGAGCGTCACGATGTTCGGCAGCAGAAAGGGTCGTGCACAGACCGTAGGCTTCGGTCTGAC
>CAZEWD010000316.1:0-3297 GCA_964515725.1 uncultured Binatia bacterium (SeqCode) | reverse complement strand
AGTCGCGCGGGAGCCATGTCGGCCGAGACCGTCGGCTTTCGGCTGGCGCCGCGTCTGAATGCAAGCGGGCGGCTCGACGATGCCAGGCGTTCTCTCGAACTCCTCACGACGGACGATCTCGCCGTGGCACAGACTCTGGCCACAGAACTCGATCAGGAGAACCGAACGCGCCAGGCAATCGAGAAGGAAATTCTGGATGATGCGCTACGCCGGATCGAGCACGACGAATCGTTTGCCGACCGCCGCTCCATCGTCCTGGCTTCCACGGAGTGGCATCCGGGCGTCATCGGCATCGTCGCGCACCGGCTCGTCGAACGCTTTCACCGCCCCACCGTGCTCCTCGCCATCGACGCGGCAACCCGGGTCGGACGTGGCTCCGGGCGCAGCATTGCGAACCTGGATTTATACGCTCTCTTCGCCGAGTGCCGGGACACCTTGCTCGGCTTCGGTGGTCACAAGATGGCAGCAGGTTTGAGTATCGCGGACTCCAGTGTGGAGGCGTTCGCGGAACTCTTCGAACACTCGGTTCGGGCCAGAACGAACGACGCCTCTTTCATTCCGGAAATCCCGGTCGATGCGGAACTCGACTTCTCGAAGATTGATCCGGCGCTGTTGGATGAAATCGATCTTCTCGAACCTTTCGGAACAGGAAACCCGGGGCCCGTATTTTTTGCCCGTGATATCCGTATCGAGTCGCGCCGGATCCTCAAAGACAAGCACGTGTCGCTCTATCTGAGGCAGGGGGACCGTAGCTTTTCGGCGATCGGTTTTGGTCTGGCCGACAAAGTTCCAGAAACCCAGGATCGATACGATATTTTGTTCAAGCTCGAGTATAACGACTGGCAAGGGAACCGGGTTCTCCGCCTGCGACTGCGCGACATTCGGCCGCACGCGGGCTGACCAGGGGACTGCCACTACGGAGGGCCACCTCACACGCGGTAGGTCAGCATGGCAGGACAACATCGTTGCGGGAGTGCGAGCGTCATCGAGAAGGTGGCGCCGGCTACGGGAATCATCCTGGCGGCAGGCGCAGGACGACGGCTGGGAGAACTCGGCAACCGTCATTCCAAGGCGATGCTGCCGGTCCGCGGGCATCCGCTCATCCATTGGGTGCTGCAATCCCTGTACGGCGCTGGGATTGATCACCTTGTCGTCGTTGGCCACCCGAAGGATGAGGCACTCGCTGAATTCGTCGATACAGTCCGCCCCCCGGTTTCACTCGTTTTCCAAAGCGAGCGACGCGGAATGGCAGACGCTCTGAGGGCAGCATTCCCGATCATCACGGGCGAGCCCGGCTGGCTCGTTTCCGCCTGTGACAGCGTTTTCATGAAGCTGGAACTGCACCGTCTACTCGAGGTAGCCGCCATTCATCCCGAGTGCGCGGTCATCGGGACCCTCAACATGGGGATCGAGGCTACGGCCACACGCAGCGCGGTCATCCTGGAAGGAGACCAGGTCGTGAGGATTGTCGAAAAGCCGCCTCCCGGCAGTGTCGGTACGGACCTTGTCGCTGCGCCCGTCTACTGGCTTCCTGCAACTCTCCTGCCCTACTGTTCGACACCGCCGGGCTCCGGAGAATTCCAGATCACCGACGCGTTGCAGAGATTTATTCTAGCCGGCGGACGAGTGCTGGCCGTCAGATTCAGCACCCGTCTCGAGATCACGTATGGTAACGACGTTACCCCGGCCGAGGCCTGGCTCGACACTCACATGCCGGAGTGACAGAGCATACAGCTACTTGCGGTAGGCTCCGCCCAGATGGTCGTAAGGATCGCTGCCAGCCGCCAGTTCCGCCGTGTACTTCTTTCCGTCGATCAATTTCTCAAAGCCCTCCACGACATCGGAAAGAAAGTCACGCGTCGATAGAATTCCGATTGGTTTACCCTTTTCGACGACCGGAAGGTGGCGGAACTTCTTCTCGCGAAAGATGGCCATCACCTCACGCAGTGGCGCATCGGGCGCGATCGTGACCACATCACGCGTTGCCACCGAGATTGCATCGGTGTGGGCGGGATCACGTCCCTCGCCGACCACCCTCGTCACGACATCACGCTCGGAAAGAAGCCCCCAGAGCGTGTCTTTTTCGACCACCAGAACGGCGCCCACCCGGTTGGTTGCCATGCGGCGCACGGCTTCGAGAACCGAGTCGGTAGGTAACACACTCAAAGTTTCCGTCACCATGAGATCGCGAATTGTAGCCATACAGAACTCCTCCTCTATCCGGGATCAATCTGTTGCAAGGATCGGCCCAGAGTCAAACAAGCCACCGCCCCGCATGAAGCCATGGGATCTCTCTGAAAACTGGTGTGATTCCAAAGGGCTGATTGGTGTTTCCGCGAAAGGAGCGGATCACAGACCGAAATCTCGCAGGCGGCGCTCATCCTTGGTCCATTCTTCCTGCACGCGCACGAACAACTCCAGATAGATGCGCCGACCGAGCAACGATTCGACTTCCCTGCGGGCAGCCTGGCCAATTTCTTTGATCCGCTGGCCGCCGGCACCGATGATGATCCCCTTCTGCGTTTGCCGCTCGACGTGGATCGTCGCATGAATGACGGTCACGCCCTTGTCTTCCTTGTCCTCGAATTTGTCGATGGTGACAGCGACGGCGTAAGGGATTTCCTGGCGGGTCTGGAGAAGGACCTTTTCCCGGATCACCTCTCCGACCAGGGAACGCTCGGTCTGATCCGTAAAAGTCTCCCGGTCATAGAGCGGTGGACCGACCGGAAGCATCGCCAGGAGTTGTTGGAGCAGCACATCGAGATTCCGGCCTTTCAATGCGCTGACCGGAACCATCTCGACGCCGGGCAAGATCTCGGCCAGGCGCGCCAGGAACGGCAACATCGCGGTGGCGGCCACACGATCGATCTTGTTCACAGCCACACAGATCTTCTTTGCCCGCGCCTTCAGTTGTGCGGCAATCTCCTCCTCCGCAGCCCCGAGGCGCTGCGTGACGTCGAGCAGCCAGAGCACGACGTCGGCCTCCGCAATGGCGCTCTCGGCTGCCAGGACCATTCTCTTGTTGATCAGACTGCGCGGCCGATGGAGCCCGGGCGTGTCGATGAACGCCAACTGCGCCTCAGGGCGTGTGAGAATGCCAAGGATACGCCCGCGTGTCGTCTGCGGCTTGGGCGTGACAATGGCAATCTTCTGGCCGAGCAGCCGGTTCAGGAGTGTCGACTTGCCCACGTTGGGCCGGCCGATGAGCGCGACAAATCCCGAGCGGTGCTCTGAACTGGTTCTTTTCGTCTCGGTCACGTCAATCACATAGCACGGTGGTAAGATCCGCAAACTTCC
>CAZEWD010000315.1:0-3318 GCA_964515725.1 uncultured Binatia bacterium (SeqCode) | reverse complement strand
CCATCCGACGAATCCGCTCAGCCCCTACGGTGTCGCCAAACTGGCGAGTGAGCGGTATCTTTATTTTTATCAAGCGCAATACGGCATCGGTTGGGTGGCCTTGCGCTATGCCAATGTGTACGGCCCGCGCCAGAACCCTCACGGCGAAGCAGGGGTGGTGGCGATCTTTGCCGAACGATTGCTGCGCGGCGAGGAACCGGTGATCAACGGCGACGGTAAGCAGACCCGTGACTATGTATTCGTCGGCGACCTGGTCCGCGCCAACATGCTCGCTCTGGTTTCCGACTACTCCGGGCCGCTCAATCTCGGTACCGGTATCGAGACGGATGTAAACACTCTCTATGGACATATCCGTGATCTGTGCGGTTCGACGGCTCCGGAGAAACATGGCCCGGCCAAGCCCGGAGAACAGCGGCGCAGCGTCATCGATGCCAGTCTGGCCAGCCGGATTCTCGGCTGGAAACCACGGGTGGCACTGGCGGACGGCCTGCACGAGACGATCGAGTTCTTCCGCGAGCGGGCGGGGAAGTAGTTCCGGCTTTTGACCGCATCCCTCGCCGAAACGGAATGCTGCCAGACACGGGCCGGTACGCCCGTGCCTCACTTCGGCCTGACAACCTGCTCCGTGCAATGGTAAGAATTCCGCAATACTCACGCCCGATGGGACCCAATGGATAGGAACCTGATCCGCAACTTTTCGATCATCGCCCACATCGACCATGGCAAGTCGACATTGGCGGATCGACTTCTCGAATTCACAGGGACCATCACCGAGCGTGAGCGTGCCGCGCAGATCCTCGACAGTATGGATCTCGAGCGCGAGCGCGGCATTACGATCAAGGCCAGCGCCGTGCGCCTGCGCTACAAAGCGCGCGACGGCAAAGTGTATCTCTTGAATCTCATCGACACCCCTGGCCACGTGGATTTCACGTACGAGGTGTCACGCAGTCTGGCCGCCTGTGAGGGGGCGCTTCTGGTCGTTGATGCCGTACAAGGGGTGGAGGCGCAGACTCTCGCCAATGCGTACCTGGCTCTGGACAACAATCTGGAGATGTTGCCGGTCATCAACAAGATCGATTTGCCGGGGGCAGAGCCGGACCGAGTCAAGACGGAAATCGAGGAGATCATCGGTCTCGATGCATCGGATGCCGTCCTGGCGAGCGCCAAACAGGGAATCGGCACCGAAGACGTCATCGAGGGGGTCTTGCGGCATTTTCCGCCGCCAAAAGGCGACTCCGAGGCCCCTCTGCGCGCCCTCATGTTCGATAGCTGGTTCGATCCGTACAACGGTGTCGTAATGGTGGTGCGTGTTTTCGACGGCGCATTGCGCCGCGGCCTGCGTATTCAAATGATGGCGACCGGTAAGACCTACGAGGTGCAGAAGGTCGGGGTCTTTGCACCGCGCCCACAGGAGGCCGAAGAACTTGGCGTGGGTGAAGTGGGTTTCGTCATGGCGGGCATCAAGGAGGTACATGAGACCCTGATCGGTGACACTCTGACGGAAGCGGGGCGCAGGGCAGCCGCACCGCTCCCGGGCTTCAAGGCCGTGAAGCCCATGGTGTTCAGTGGTCTCTATCCCGCCGATACAGCACAGTACGAACTCCTGCGCGATGCAGTGGAGAAGCTCCGATTGAATGATTCGTCATTCTCTTTCGAAGCAGAGAACTCCATCGCCCTTGGATTCGGCTTCCGCTGTGGGTTTCTCGGTTTGCTGCACATGGAGATCATCCGCGAACGGCTCGAGCGTGAGTTCGGTTTGAGCCTGATCACTATCGCGCCGACGGTGGCATACCGCGTCACCACGACGAAAAACGATGTGCTGACCGTCGATAGTCCGGCAAAATTGCCGCCTGCGCAGGAGATTGCCAAGTTTGAGGAGCCGATCATTCTGGCGACGATCCACCTTCCGGAAGGATATCTCGGCGGCGTGCTGGCGCTGTGCGAGGAGAAACGGGGGCGCCAGCGTGAACTCAAATTCCTCGGTCGCGGCCGTGTCATGCTGGTCTACGATCTGCCGCTGAACGAGATCGTCCTTGATTTCTACGACCGATTGAAGTCCGTGAGTAAAGGGTACGCATCCCTCGATTATGAATACCTGGAGATGCGCGAGTCGGATCTCATTAAACTCGATATTCGCATCAACGGCGATCCGGTCGACGCCTTGTCTCTGATCGTACACCGCGATCGGGCGTATCCGCGCGGCCGCGAGCTGGCAGTCAAGATGAAGGATCTCATCCCGCGGCAAATGTTCGAGGTGATCATCCAGGCTTCGATCGGTAGCAAGGTCATTGCCCGGGAGACGGTCAAGCGGTGACATCTCCCGCAAGCGCAAGCTCCTCGAACGACAGAAGGAAGGCAAGAAACGGATGAAACAGGTGGGCCGTGTAGAAATCCCACAGGAAGCCTTTCTCGCGGTGCTCAAGGTAGAGGCGTAGGAATCGGATGGCAGCCTCGCCCGACTTAGGTTCCGCATCCCTGGAGAATCCGGCAAGGACGTGCGCCGAAGCGCCCAATGCCACGACCGAATCGGCGTTGCGCACGGGTGATCGTTCGAAGTCGCTTCTGCGCGAATATGCCGAGGCATTGGTTATCGCCCTCGTGCTGGCACTCATCGTCCGCAGCAGTGTCGTGCAAGCCTTCAAGATTCCATCGGGATCGATGCTGCCGACCCTGCAGATCGGTGACCAGATTCTGGTGAACAAACTGGCGTATGACGTGCGCCTGCCGCTGTTCGATATCCCGCTGCTGGCGGTGTCCCAGCCTCAGCGAGGTGATGTGGTCGTCTTTGTCTACCCGCTTGATCCTTCCAAGGACTACATCAAACGTGTGATTGCCGGACCGGGGGACGTGGTGATGGTGCGCAAGAAGCTCGTTTACATCAACGGTGCGTTGTGGAACGATTCGCACGCTTATTTTTCCGATGGGGTCGGCGGATTCGGTAGCCCACGCGATGATTTCGGGCCGGTCACTGTGCCGTCCAACCAATTATTCGTCATGGGTGACAACCGCGATCACAGCTATGACAGCCGGTTTTGGGGTTTCGTGAACCGCGAGCAAATCAAAGGCAAGGCATTTCTCATCTACTGGTCGTGGGACGAGGGAACCGTCCGTTGGCCGCGTATCGGGGCGGCCATTCCGTGAGTGACAGGGGAGTTCTGATGAATCGACGTACAGTGACGTGGTTGGGGGTGGCGTGCGTTATCGTGTGCAGTGCAGTGGCCCAGGCCCAGGTAACTTTTCGATCTGCCAAACTCACCAACCTGAGTGGGACGACATCGGATGCCACGGGGATCAGCGCCCTTGCGGACGTCGGATCTA
>CAZEWD010000314.1:0-3326 GCA_964515725.1 uncultured Binatia bacterium (SeqCode) | reverse complement strand
CAGCTTGTTCAGCTCAGAGACGGTAAGGGGGCCGGCGAACGACGCATCCGGCTCCGTGAGAGAATGCATGAGGGCCTTGATACCAGATGCGGCGGCTTCACGACAGGCGCTCGCCGTCGATGGCTTGTGCTGCACTCACCAGGTCGATACCCGAGTCCTTCAGCTTGGGAAGTTCGGCTTCGAGCACCGCGATCACCGCAGCTCCGGGCCGGGCGATTCCGATGGCGAGACCTTCCGTCCTGGCTCGTTCGATGAGACTCGCGAAACGCGAACGAATTGTCCCCTCATCGTCTGTGTCGTCGAGAGAGATCTCGCATCTCTGGCATTCGATTTTCCTGGTGCGGGCCGCATCACAGAGATCGCCCGCGTCAGGAGGTCTGTCCTCGACCAGGTAAAGACCGTGGCGCTGGACTGCTGCCAGCAGCCAGTCCATACGTTTCGAATCCATTGCCAGCGTTGTAGGAAGGCGGCCCAGGAGGCCGCGCGCCTGTGGCAGTTCGGCCAATGTGGCATCGAGCGTCGCGTCAATTTCCGCCTTGCTCATGCTGGCACGGAGAGGGCGCGCCGGAACTTCTCTCCCGCCTGCAGGGCCATCGGTCGGAAGGTGGGCGAGGACCTCCCTTTTCATCAAGCTGACACGTTCCGCGACCAGACTCGAAAATGGCTGAAAAGGCACGACGGAATAGGTCAGAGGTAGATTCAGTTCGAGAAGTCGGCGCACACTGAGAATGTCTTCGCCGAGACCGTCGACAATGATGACGACGCGAGGGGGACGTTGCAGCCACCGGAAAGTGATGGTGTGTGTGCGTAGGCCGTCGATGCCGATGGAGACTTCCTGGCCATCGTTCAGGTCACGGATTTGGACAACCGCTTCGGGAAACGATTGCGACAGTGGGTCGAATAGGCGTTCTAATGAGTCCGGCATACCCTGTTTCGGCGTCGTGATGATGTAGCGCCGGTGGACCCATTGTAGATTTCCAGCTCCCTGTGGCTCTTCGACCGGGGAGGGGAGTTTACGTGGAAGAGAGAGACCTTCGAGGGCGGCGGTGATCTGATCCGCCTTCTCCGTCAGGGAACCCTCCCTCACCATTGGTGTGGGGAGAACCAGGGTGGGTCCAGGGGTTCCCGGAGAGATCTCGCCGAGATTCTGGAAACTCAGATGAACGGCCAGGGCCAGGGCAACCGTAAAGAGAATCCGGAAGGGGAGCCCTGGAGAAAAAAAAGGGGGTGTCTTCCGGCTCACCCGCGTACTCGGGCAAGCCAGAAGACGGATCTGGATCGCTTACTGGGCATTCTGCGCGACGACGGTCTTGAAAACGCTCCAACTCTTCAACAGTTCCAGAGCCCGATCGAGTTGCGGATCTTTGCCCAGTTCGCCTTCCTTGATGATGGAATCGGTCCCATCGGAGGGCATCTCCGAATTTTCATTCTCCTTGTTTTCGTCACTCGGAGGCTTGCCGATCGGTTGCTCGAAGTGGCGCGGCAGATTTTCCTCGCGAATGCGCGGGAAAGTGGAAGAGCCATCCGTCTTGATGATCGAGGGCGTATTGTCGAGCACGATATCTGGCGTAATGCCCGTAGCCTGGATCGAGCGCCCATTGGGCGTGTAGTAGCGCGCCGTGGTCAGGCGGATTGCTGCGTTTTCCTCCAAGGGGAGGATCGTCTGTACCGAGCCCTTGCCGAAGGTCTGTGTGCCCAGAACGAGCGCTCGCTTGTGGTCTTGAAGGGCGCCTGCAACGATTTCCGACGCGCTGGCGCTCCCACCGTTGACCAGGACGATCATGGGAAATTCGCCGTGCGCGCCGCCTTTGTGGGCAAAGTACTTCTGCTTTTGGCTCTCCAGCCGGCCATCGGTGTAGACCACCAATCCGGAATCGATGAATTCATCCGAAACCTTGATGGCCTGAGTCAGTAGACCGCCGGGATTATTGCGGAGATCGAGCACGAGTCCGTCGAGGGTTCCTCCGTTTTCTTTCTCCAATTTCCGCAACGCCTTCTGGAGATCGTCGTCGGTGCGTTCCTGAAACTGAGTGATGCGGAGATACCCGTAGCCTTTTTCCAGGGACTTCACTTTGACGCTCTGGATTCGGATCACCTCTCGCGTCAGGTTCAGATCGATCAGTTTGTTGACGCCCTCACGGCGAAGGGTCAGCTTGATTTTTGATCCCTGAGGGCCGCGCATCTTCTTGACGGCTTCCACCAGAGGCATGTCCTTGGTGAACTCGTCTTCGATCTTGATGACCTGGTCACCGGCCTTGACCCCGGCGCGATAGGCCGGTGTGTCTTCGATGGGAGACACGACCGTGAGCACATTGTTTCTCAGGGTGATTTCGATCCCCAGACCTCCGAAGCTGCCACGCGTGTCGACCTGCAGCTCCTTGTACATATCGGGGGGCAGGTAGGAGCTGTGCGGATCGAGTGCGTTCAGCATTCCGGTGATGGCGCCTTCGATCAACTGCTTGGTTGTCACCGGATCGACATAGTTCTTCTGGACCAGGGTGAGGACATTGGTGAACATCTCGATGTTGTCGTAGGTTTCCTTGGCCACGGCCGACACCCGGGCCACCGTGTTGCCGCCGAACCACAAGGCGGCGGTCACCAGGCTGAGGAGTGCAATCGTTCGTAACCAGGATCGTCGGGTCATGGATCTGATCAACCTCTCTGGGGCCACATTAGTAGACGAATCGCGGGATGGGGAGGGCAAAGGAAATATTCTCTTTCCATACCGTTCCTTCGCGCGGAAACAAGTCGTGATTTCCGCGGCCTTCCTGTAACAGCACCGTCACTCTCGGTCCGCAGAGGGCCCATGCCCGATAGGAGGATGGGGTGTCGGGCTCAAACTCGCGTGTCCGGCGTCGCACGGAACTACTTGCGATTTTTTCCGAGGACGATCGTGAAAAGAGAGTTGCGCGAGGTCTTGTACTTCTCCGTCACGTCGATCGGCGCCCTGCCAATGACCTGATCGAGACTGAGCGTATGCCAACCCAGGCGCCGGTAGATGGGTTCCATCATCAGGTCGCCGGCTGCAAGGAATCGGTTCTGGCTGCGGAAATGGTTGATGATCGCAACCGTTCCCCCGGGTTTGGTGACACGCACGACCTCGGCCATCAGCTTCTCCACGTCTGGTACGACAGTGACGACATGGAACGCCATGGTGTAGTCGAAACTATCATCGGGGAATTTGAGATTCATGGCATCCATCTCGAGGACCTTGATGTGGCGCCACCCGTGGCGGTGAATCTTGTTCTCTGCCTTTTCCAGCATCTCCGGTGCCAGATCGATCCCGGTGACCTCTTCAGAAACCGGGTGTTCCACCTGGAGTCGGG
>CAZEWD010000313.1:0-3407 GCA_964515725.1 uncultured Binatia bacterium (SeqCode) | reverse complement strand
GATGGCCGTTCGATCGTCCTGTTTTTCTACGATGGAGGGCTGGCACAGGCCATCGCTTTCGGCGGTCTGTTGAACGACGGTCACGAGTTTGCCCGCCGGATCACGGCAATTGCCCGGGAACGTCATGATACGGCGCTCATCCATGTTGCCACGGATGGAGAATCGTACGGTCACCACCATCGTTTTGGTGAAATGGCACTCTCTTCGGCAATCGAGCAGCTTCGTAACGAAGGGGATGTCCGGTTGACCAACTATGCCGCGTATCTCGAAGTCGCATCGGTGGTCGATGCGGTCGAAATCCACGAGAACAGCTCGTGGAGCTGTGTGCACGGCCTGGAGAGATGGCGGAGTCACTGCGGTTGCAACGCAGGCGGCGGGGGAGGCGCCTGGCAACAGCACTGGCGTGCACCGCTACGTGACACTCTCGACTGGCTCAAAGAACAGATCGATGCGCTCTTTGTCCGGGAAGGAGAGATCTACTTCAAAGACGTATGGGCGGCACGCGATGCCTACGTCCAGGTAATCCTGCAGAACACACCGGAGCGGCGGGACGCGTTTCTGAGTGAACATGTACGCCGTACGCCGCGGCCGGAAGAACGCCCGCGATTGTGGAAGCTCGTCGAAATGGAACGCCAGGCCATGCTGTCCTTCACGAGTTGCGGGTGGTTTTTCGACGAACCCTCAGGACTCGAAACCACGCAGGTCCTGACGTATGCCGCACGCGCACTTCAACTCGCCGATCACCTCGGGGCAGACCTGGAAACCGGATTTTTGCGCCGCCTCGCTCCGATGCGTAGCAATCTCCCACAGTTCACGGATGGCATCGACATCTACAACCACAACGTCCGCCCTCTCGTGAGCGATAGCCGGCGAATCGTTGCACAGTACGCCATGCGTAGCCTGTTCAAGGAACCCGCCACGGACACACGGAGTTACGTCTACCGGATCCTCTCACAGAATCGTTTGACGGAACGGAGCGGCGATTTGCGGTTCGTTGCCGGACAGGCCCACTTCACTGACGGAATGACGGAACTCGAGGGAGAATACGAATATGCGGCCCTGCATTTCGGCGGCCACGACGTGCAGTGTGCCGTGCGGACTGCACCGGTGGGCGACAACCGGGCGCACCATGCCAAGCTCCTCGAGGTGTTCCGGACGGCACCTTTGGGAGAACTCGTGCGCCAACTGGATGCGCAGTTCCCCGGTGGCATTTTCACACTGCAGGATGTTTTTACGGACGAGCGGCGGCAGATCGTGGACAGCGTGACGGCGCATGCCCGCCTGGAAGCGACGGCAGCCTACGAGCAGATCGTCGATGACAATCGCCGTCTGATCGAGTTTCTCGCTCTCGGTGGTGGGCCGATCCTCCCCGAACTCAAGGTGGCGGCCGGCTTCGTGTTGCAGTGCCACTTCGATCGGCAGATACTGCAACTGATTGAAAACGTGGAGAGATTATCGGTCGTGAAGTCGACTCTGGACGAGGCGATCCGATGGGGGATCGAACTCGATTTCGGTGTTGCGGCACGAAGACTCGAACAGGCACTGGCGACAGCCGTGGGAGAATTACCCGATTCGGCAGAGGGACTCCGGCGGGCACACGATCTACTCGACGCAGCCGCCGGATTGTCGATCGATCTGAATGTCGCCGAGGCGCAGAATCGCTACTACGCCATGTGGCTCCTCCTGCCAGACCGGCGTAGCGCACTGACCGTAGAAATTCTGAGGCTTGCGGACCGATTGCGTTTTCGCTTGCCGAAGAACGGTCCAAACGGTGCCGTTGCGGCTTGACGCCCATCGGTCCGTGCGGCATCTGAATCGATTTGCGACCACAACACCGTATTGGAAATGAGGTGAACATGGGACAAGCCGATATCGACTCCGTATTACGTGAAGACCGTGTCTTTGAGCCACCTGCAGAATTCGTCCAGCAGGCAAACCTCTCGCCCGCCGAGTATGAACGTCGCATGCGGCAGGGAGAGGAGGACCCGGAAGGTTTCTGGGAGGAAATGGCTCGGGAACTGGACTGGTTCACGCCCTGGAAAAAGGTGCTCGACTGGAAGCCACCATTCGCGAAGTGGTTCTGTGGCGGCACACTGAATGCCTCGTATAATTGTCTCGACCGCCATCTCACGGGTAGCCGCCGCAATAAGGCGGCTTTGATCTGGGAAGGTGAGCCGGGAGACAGCAGGACGTTGACGTTTCATGACCTCCATCGTGAGGTCTGCAAGTTCGCGAACGTCCTGAAACGATACGGTGTGCAGAAGGGAGATCGCGTGGGCATCTACATGCCACTGATCCCCGAAGCAGCGATTGCCATGCTCGCCTGCGCCCGGATCGGTGCCACGCACGGCGTCGTGTTTGGCGGCTTCAGTGCCGAAGCATTACGGGACCGGATGAACGATGCCAGCGCTAAAGTGCTGGTCACAGCCGACGGTGGATACCGGCGTGGCAGTATTGTTCCCTTGAAGGCCAACAGTGATGAAGCGCTGCGTGATTGCCCATCCGTCGAGAACGTGATCGTGGTTCGGCGAACAGGGGAAACGGTTCCGATGAAAGGCGGTCGTGACCACTGGTGGCACGAGGTGATGGAAGGTGTGGACGAAGACTGCCCGGCGGAGCCGCTCGATGCGGAACATCCGTTGTTCATCCTGTACACCAGCGGCACCACCGGGAAACCCAAGGGTGTCGTCCATACGACGGCAGGATTCCTGTTGCAGAATTATCTCACCAGCAAGTGGGTCTTCGATCTGAAGGAGAGTGATACGTACTGGTGCACGGCCGATATCGGTTGGGTTACCGGACACAGCTATGTCCTGTACGGAATCCTCGCCAACGGCGCGACGACGGTGATGTACGAGGGTGCGCCGAACCACCCCGAGCCCGATCGTTTCTGGGAAATCATCGACAAGCATGGTGTGACGATCTTCTATACGGCACCGACAGCGATCCGCGCCTTCATCAAGTGGGGGCGTGATTGGCCTGCCCGGCATAAACTCGATTCCCTGCGCCTGCTCGGTTCGGTGGGTGAACCCATCAATCCCGAGGCGTGGATCTGGTACCATCAGGTAATCGGCAAAGAACGTTGCCCGATTGTCGACACCTGGTGGCAGACGGAAACCGGCGCCATCATGATCTCGCCCCTGCCGGGTATTACCCCGACCAAACCGGGCTCGGCAACGCTTCCTTTTCCAGGCATCGCTGTCGATGTGGTGACGCGGGAAGGTGCTTCGGCGGAAGCAAACAAGGGTGGATACCTGGTGGTAAAACGTCCGTGGCCAGGAATGCTCCGTACGGTTTATGGTGATCCTGATCGCTACGTGCAGAACTACTGGAGTCAGATCGAAGGCATATACTTTACCGGCGATGGCGCGCGGCGTGATGAAGACGGGTATTACTGGGTCATGGGA
>CAZEWD010000312.1:0-3427 GCA_964515725.1 uncultured Binatia bacterium (SeqCode) | reverse complement strand
CCCGTGGGGGCCACCGAGAGTCAATCGAAGCAGACCTCCGGTGACAGGAGGGGAGCCGGCGTGCCGATAGCCGGAGTCATCCGGGTGATTCCTCCGGGATATGAAGAACTCTTTGGCCAGATGTTCGGCAAGGGTGAGACGTTCCCGGGAGGCTGCAAGTTGACGGATGGAAAGATCGATCGGACCGTGGCTCGCGGAACCTTTGGCTGTGAAAACGGCGAGGTGATCCTCGAACTGCGCCATCCGGACGTTGCGTTGCAGGGGACGCCGGCCGCGCCATTGCGCCAGACCGAAAGATTTGAGCTTCGAGTCGTCTCCGGTTCTCCGCCTGCGGAGTTCATTGAAGCGATCGAAGCGAAGATCCGGGGTGGTGAGGTCAGATTCGAATGGTCCGACGTGACCAGTGAAGAGACGCAACCGAGGCGGGGTTCTGCGATCCGAGTGCTGCTCGGGGTGGTCGTGGTTCTGACCCTCATTGTGGTCGTCTGGATCGTGGTACGCCGGCGGAGTGCACACTGAGGAGAAATCGAAGTTCAGCCCAGAATCGGATCCAGCGCTGCGGCAGTCTGATTCTGGCAGGAGGAATCGGTTCCCTCCTTTTTCATCTGGGCTGCCGCGCAATGGGCTTTGCAGGCTCCGGCGTGTTGCACGACGAAGCAAGGTGGTCGTTCATCGGCGCCTGCGTTGGGACGCTCTTCCTCGCTGCAGCAGTCATGTTGGTCGCGTTTGCGATCCACCGGTCCGCCGCGGGGGCTGGAGCCGTAGGCTGGATTGCCGTAATTTTCGCCGCCTATGTGAGTGCCGGGGTCTGGTACACATTACCGCCGGACGATCTGCACTATTTCGGGACTTTATCGACGTTTCCGCCCAATGCCGTGTGGAAGGAAGAAGATCCCGTTCGGCCAGCCGTCACCTATCGTACCAACGCACTGGGCTTTCGCACACCGGCGCCCAGAGAGGATCGCGACAACAACACCATTCGGATCGTTCTGATCGGCGATTCCTACGTCTTCGGAATTGGAGTTGAAGAGGGCGGCACGCTCCGTGCGCAACTACAAAACGAATTGCGCACACGATGGCCGGAGCGGGACGCGGAAGTCATCAACCTGGGCTTGCCGGGTGACAACATCGCATCACACGTAGAACTCTTCACCGCCGCCCATGACCTCCTCGATCCCGATGTGGTCGTCTTCTGCCTGACGCTGCCCAATGACCTGTCGCGCTGGGACGATCAAGCCGTGCGGCATGCAATGCGACGTTTCAGCGCCTTCAGTGTCGCACGCTTCCTCCTCGGAAATGCGGCAGCGGATCTGTGGGGCGGGCTGTTCCTGGAGGATCGAATTACCGAGAGAGGTCTGGCGCATCTCGATACCGAGTTGCACAAGCTCCTGTCTTCCTGGCAGGCAGCGACGCCGAGACCGATTCTGCTCCTTTTTTCCTTCATGGCATGGGATACGCCCGTCCGGGAGCGCCTGGAGAAATTGCGAGGGGTGGCAATCGTGCCGTCGATCCCGAGACGGGTGGCAGATGCCATCCCTCGGGATGGCCATCCCACGACCACCGGCAACCAGCGCTCTGCCGAGTCCATTGTCCGCATTTTGGCCGAATTGCCGGAGTGGCAATCGCTGCCCCGAAAGCATGCGGCAGATCTGTAGTTTCTGGACCTCTGCCGGTGCCTGTGGCAGATTCAACGCAATCGGAGGAGTGAGCTATGCAGAGACGTCCCGTTCCGCTTGCAAGCGGTTTCCCCGGGTCCATGTTGCGCACCGCGATCTGGCTCCTTTCTGTGGCGATCCTCAGTTGTCTGGGGGGAGTTGTTCGGGCCGGCGATCTCGGCGATCCGGCGATTTCTCCTGGACAGGAAGAGACGATTGCCAGGATCGTCGGGCGTGGAATGGAATTTCCCGACGGTTGTCGATTTGTCGGGGGCGAGGTGGACCACCTGGTCATCGTGGCGCGCTACGATTGTCCCGGGGGTGAGGTTGTTTTCGAGTTGGTGCATCCGTCCCAGACCGATGAAGCAGTCGCGCAGACAGAACAGTTCGCCCTCACGATTCGCAGTGGCACCCCGCCATCGTCGTTGCAGAGTGCCCTGCTGGCCGCAATACGCGAGGGCGAGGGGGACTTTGAATGGAGTTGGCCCGCCGCCGACGACGATTTGTTGGAGGATACCGACGCTGTCGAAGACGAGTGAAGTGAACAGGGAATGATCTGGTTCATTTCCTGTGTCCCCCCCGGCTCCAACTGTGGTCGCCGATCCGGCTGTCCAGGGTCTGGTGCAGATCCTCGATGTGCTTTTCGGCCGCGGTGACGACGGTTTTCCGTTCTGGCTTCTTGCCGTTCGCCTGAATGTCCTGAGTTTTGCCGCTTGCGGCTCTGTCCCACTCCTGACATCCATTGTGCGCACCGATCGTTCGACGCAGCGGCCATCGGACCTACTCTGGGCGCTTGCACTGACGGGTCTGGCTGCGATCCTGTCTTTCGGTCTGGTCCGGAATAATCTGGGTGACCTGGGCGGGATCGGCTACAGCCGGATTCTCCTCGGCTACCGGGGGCATTTCGGCGCGGCGCAACTATACTCTCTCGTCTATGCGCGCAGTGCGAGGACGCTCGAGGTTGGAATCTTACTGAATCGCCTGGCGGCCATACTGACGGTCCCGGCTCTCTACATGGTCTGCCGCCGCCTTGCCCCCTCCCGGCGGTACTTCGCAGTGATCGCTACCCTGTTGTTTTGCCTGAACCCTCTGCAACTGATGTTCTCGGGCACCGAGGCCTTACCCGCTTGCACCTCCTTCGTGGCCGTCGTTTCCTATCTCCTGCTTTTGCAGTGTACCCAGACGGTGTTCGATCGGAGGTGGCAGCGCTGGTGCGGCGCAGTGGGCGCAGGCTCGGGGCTCGCCCTGCTGACGCAGATCCGGCAAGAGAACTACCTGCTGCTTCTGCCCGTTCTCCCGCTTGTCGCGTTCCGTCGCGATGTGAGGAACAGTGCCGCGGTGATTGCGCTCGCGGTACTGGCCGGATTCTGTGGCGTCTACGTGCACGAACTCCTGGGCGCCGGCACACCCTTCCAGAACCCGATTCGGCTGGGGATTATGCTGAAGGAAGGGATCGGAGAAATCGTCTCCAACCCGATTTTCGCCCTGGTCCCATTGCTCGTCGGAACGGTGGGTGTTCTGCTCAAATGGCGATGCTTTGCCGCCATTCTGGCGCCGCTGCCGTTGCTCATCGCTGCGGCTCTGAGCAGTGTGACGAACACCTGGACCCACGACATCGCCCGCACGTTCATCAACGCCCATGCTCTTGTGAGTATCGTGGCAGGTTTCGGTTTCAGCCTGCTCCTGGAGGGTCGTGGTGTAGGGCGCGTCTTGGCGTTTGTCGCGTTGGCCTGGATGATCGCGCTGCCTTTTCAGTACCGAACGAATCTGGG
>CAZEWD010000311.1:0-3431 GCA_964515725.1 uncultured Binatia bacterium (SeqCode) | reverse complement strand
GAGCGAGATCCATCTAGGCAAATACCTGGAGATCTCCCTTGCCACCGAGAGTCGCGAAGAAGCTGAACGACGCACGGACGAGATGTGTCGCAAGCTACTGGCCAACGCGGTGATCGAGGACTACCGTTTCGATCTCGAGGGTGAGTGACGCATGCGCTGGGGAGTGGTGACGTTTCCGGGCTCCAACGATGACCACGATACTTTGTGGGCGATCGGTCATGTTCTTGGTGAGGAGGTGGTTTCCCTCTGGCACAAGGACCGTGACCTGAAGCAGGCCGATGTCGTCGTGCTGCCGGGGGGATTCTCGTACGGTGACTATCTGCGTTGTGGCGCCATGGCGCGTTTCTCCCCCATCATGGAGAGCGTGGCCGGGTTTGCACAGCATGGCGGTATCGTTATGGGGATCTGCAATGGCTTTCAGGTGTTGTGCGAGGCAGGCCTGTTGCCCGGCGCGCTCTTGCGAAATCGCAGTCTGCGCTTCGTGTGTGATACCGTCCATTTGCGGGTGGAAGAGACCGAAACACCGTTTTCGAACCAGTGCACAAGCGGCGAGTTGCTGGAGATTCCCATCAAGCATGGCGATGGCTGCTATGTGGCGGATCCCGCCACACTCGAACAGATTGAACAGAACCACCAGGTCATCCTGCGCTACTCAGACCCCAGTGGCCGTGTGACGCCGGAGTCGAATCCGAACGGGGCGCTCAACAACATTGCCGGAATTGTGAACCGCCAGCGAAACGTTTTCGGACTCATGCCGCATCCTGAACACGCCGTGGAGAGACTGCTGGGCGGAGAGGACGGCCTCAAGATCTTCAAATCGATCGTTGCCACACTGACCCAAGGCAGCGAATTGCCTGCGGCCGCTGTGCCGCCCGGACTCTGATCTGATGCTCATCCCCACGGAACCAACGACGGAAGCACAGGCCCTCGAACACGGCCTGACGACGGACGAATATACTCATATCTGCGAGGCGATTGGCCGGGCCCCCAACATTACCGAGTTGGGAGTTCTTTCCGTCATGTGGTCGGAGCATTGCAGCTACAAGAGTTCCCGGCGTCACTTGAAGATGCTGCCGACCACCGGGCCTCGCGTGCTTCAGGGACCGGGAGAAAATGCGGGCGTCGTCGATATTGGCGACGGTCTGGCGGTTGCTTTCAAAATCGAAAGCCACAACCATCCGTCATTCGTAGAGCCCTACCAGGGAGCGGCAACCGGTGTTGGCGGTATCCTGCGCGACGTGTTTACCATGGGTGCGCGCCCGGTCGCCAACCTGAATTCGTTGCGTTTCGGTTCGTTCGATCATCCCCGTACCCGGTACCTCATCAACGGAGTCGTTGCCGGCATCGGCGGCTACGGTAACTGTGTCGGCGTGCCGACGGTCGGCGGTGAGGTGTACTTCGATTCCGGCTACAACGGAAACAATCTGGTCAACGCGTTCACGCTCGGCATCCTGCGCTCCGACCGCATCTTCCGCGCCAGGGCTGCTGGCGTCGGCAATCCGGTCATCTACGTCGGATCGAAAACGGGACGGGATGGCATCCATGGGGCCAGCCTGCTCGCCTCCGCAGAATTCAGCGGCGAGGCGGAGGCGAAACGGCCGACCGTGCAGGTGGGCGATCCGTTCACCGAAAAACTCCTGCTCGAGGCTTGCCTCGAATTGATGGAACGCGACGCCATCGTGGCCATCCAGGACATGGGTGCGGCGGGACTGACCAGTTCGAGCGTTGAAATGGCCGGCCGTGGCGGGCTGGGCATGTTGCTGGACCTGGACAAAGTGCCCGTCCGTGAAATCGGCATGGTGCCCTATGAGATGCTTCTTTCCGAATCTCAGGAGCGTATGTTGATCGTCGCTCGGGCTGGGGCCGAAGCGGTCGTGCAGGAGATTTTCTCGAAGTGGGATCTCGATGCCGAAGTCGTTGGCCGTGTCACTGACGATGGTCTGTTTCGCGCCACCTTCCAAGGCGAAGAGGTGGTGCGGCTGCCGATCCGACTGCTGACTGACGAGGCGCCGGCGTATAACCGTCCGTCCGTGCAGCCGTCTGACTTTGCCACCCAGCAGATATTGCAACTCGACCGTATTACACCGCCCGCCGACTACAATCAGGTGCTGCGCAATCTGCTCGATTCACCGAACATCGCTTCGAAAGCATGGATCTACCGCCAGTACGACTACCTCGTTCGCGGCAATACGATGGTGGCGCCAGGTTCCGATGCTGCGGTGTTGCGTGTCAAAGGTACGCACAAGGGGATCGCCATGAGCGTCGATTGCAACAGCCGCTATTGCTTGTTGGATCCCTACGTTGGAGCGATGATCGCCGTCGTCGAATCGGCGCGGAACGTCGTTTGTTCCGGGGCCGAGCCGATTGGCATGACCGATTGTCTGAACTTCGGCAATCCCGAAAAGCCACCAATCATGTGGCAGTTTACGGAGGGAATCCGTGGCATCCGCGACGCTTGTGTGGCCCTCCGAGTTCCCGTAGTCGGCGGCAACGTGAGTTTCTACAACGAGACGGACGGCAAGGCGATCCCGCCGACGCCGACCGTCGCCGTAGTTGGCCTGCTGGAGCGAATCGAGCATCACACCACACAGTGGTTCAAGTCGGAGGATGACGTAATCGTTCTGCTCGGACATACCCGTGAGGAACTCGGTGCCAGCGAGTACCTCGCCATCGAGCATGGATTGAGTTCGGGTGCGCCGCCGTGGATCGACCTGGCAGTTGAGAAGAGTCTGCAAGATGTCTGCCTGGAGGCAATCCGCGAGGGGCTGGTACGATCGGCCCACGATATCAGCGAAGGCGGTCTGGCCGTGGCGCTGGCGGAGTGTTGTGTCAGCGGTCCGACGCCGCTGGGTGCGGTGATTGAAATCGAGGGGAGCAGTATCCGTCCGGACGCCCTCCTCTTCGGTGAATCACAGTCGCGTATCCTGCTGTCGGTGCGGCGCCGGCACCTGAGTCGATTGCGTGAACTGGCGGCCGCCGCCGATGTGCCGGCTTCCGTGCTGGGCGAGGTGGGCGGCC
Source organism: uncultured Binatia bacterium (SeqCode) (assembly GCA_964515725.1). Classification (GTDB taxonomy): domain Bacteria; phylum Desulfobacterota; class Binatia; order HRBIN30; family HRBIN30; genus CAZEWD01. The sequence goes on along the minus strand of CAZEWD010000311.1, from coordinate 413 downwards.
GGCGGTTGCAGATCGCTCCATTCATCGATCTCGACTGCGAGGATCTCCTCCGTGTTTGGAGTCGCGCTCTACCGCGGCGCATGGAGGAGACCGCTGCACAGGAGAGCCGTTGAATCGCTCCTGTGCCGTGGCCGTATGGGGGGAGGCCTGAGTTGAAATTCGATCGCTTCCGCGAAGAGTGTGGTGTTGTCGCGATCTTCGGCCATCCCGAGGCAGCCAACCTCGCGTATCTGGGACTTTATGCGCTGCAGCACCGTGGGCAGGAGGGCGCGGGGATCGTCTCCTCCAACAGTGACGGCGTGTTGCTCTCACATCGAGGACTCGGCCTGGTAGCCGACGTTTTCGATGAAGAGATCATCCGTAAAATGAAGGGTTCCTCGGCCATTGGTCATAACCGCTACTCGACTTCCGGC
>CAZEWD010000310.1:2160-3436 GCA_964515725.1 uncultured Binatia bacterium (SeqCode) | reverse complement strand
GCGGTTGCCACCAAGGTCCTGCAAGGGGCCTCCCTCGTGATCGCCTCGCGACGACTGCCCGAATCGGAGTTGCTCGTTCGCATGGATGTCCTTGGCTACGCAGCACGGCGTCACCTTCTTGGCATAACGTTCAATCGGGTCGTCCGTTTCCTCCTGCGCCTGCCCTACCGCGATACCCAGTGTGGTCTGAAGGGATTCCAGCAGTCCATCGGTCTGGATCTGTTCGAGCGGATGCGTTCGCCACGTTTTCTGTTTGATGTCGAATTACTCGTGACCGCCCGGGCACTGTCGCTGGTGGTGGAGGAGGTGCCAGTATCGGTCGTTTACCGGGAAAATAAGACGTCCTTACGCTTGCTTCGAGACTCCACGATGATGCTGGCTGGTCTCCTGGAGATCGCATGGCGGTGTTGGACCGGCGGCTACCGCCACGCACATCATCGATTATCCAGGTGATGGGTGCGACAACGGCTCTTTGAAGTTTCCGGTGACCCGTGAGCCGCGGATCGGACGTTGAATGGGCGATGGCCACACAAGGCCGGCCGCCCTGGGTTGCCGGAACATAGACTACCGGAATTCTGGTGGCGGGATCCACCAGCCCTCAAAGCAGGGATCTGCTGTTTTTTCGTCTGTCACTTTTACAGACGATTTGAAACTTCCGCCCGGGAAGGCGTCTCCCGATCGGCCTTGCAGACACGAGTCATCGCCACACAGGCGGCGGCACGCCGTGTGCTGGAGGGTTTTCCGACCCGAATGTGACAATGCCAAGGAGGCACGTGTGGCCAGTGATGCGAGGACGAAAGATTGGGCAATGGTCCTGGCAGGCGGTGACGGCACGCGGTTGCAGGGGCTGACTCAGGCAATCACCGGGCGCCCAATTCCCAAACAGTATTGTCGTCTGGTCGGCGGAAGGTCCCTGCTCGAGATGACCCTGTCGCGGGTACGTAAACTCGCCGATGCGGCTCACACGCTGGTCATCGTGAACAGAGATCATCTGGCCTTGGCGCGCGACCAATTCGGCGACGTGCCAGCCACGAATGTGCTCGTCCAACCGTGCAATCTAGAAACCGGTCCTGGTGTTCTTTTCGGTCTGTTGCAACTGGCGCAACGCAATCCAGAGGCACGAGTGTCGGTTTTCCCGAGCGACCATTATATCGGCAATGAGAGTGAATTTCTGGGCTTTGTCGAGCGAGCACGGCAATTCGTCGCACTGCGTCCCGACAGTCTCGTGTTGCTCGGCATCCGTCCGGAACATGTCGGCGTCGGCGCGCAGGGCATT
>CAZEWD010000310.1:0-2150 GCA_964515725.1 uncultured Binatia bacterium (SeqCode) | reverse complement strand
GGGAGGTCCCGTGCCAGCGGCTGGATCATCCGACTTCCTCCAAGTTGCGGCGTTCTACGAGAAACCGGCCGTGGATCGTGCGCATTCGCTGACACGCGCCGGAGCTCTTTGGAACTCGTTCGTATTCGCCGGGACGGTGAAACAAATTCTGGGTCTGGTGGAACTCGAACTCCCGGAAGCATTCGCCCGCATGAGCGCGTTATCACAAGATGACCCTGCGGGCATGGCGCGGATTTATCACGGGATCGAGCCGTGGAACTTCTCGCGCGACTTTCTTGCAAAGGTGAGCCGGCATCTGGTGGTGCTGCCGGCAGAGCGCGTCGAATGGAGCGATTGGGGCACACCTGAACTGATTGCACGCACGCTGCAATCCGCCCAGAACGGCCCGGCCTTGAATCTTCTGCAGGCGGCATTGCGCGGCCTGATGCCAACGGTGTGGCCTCCCGCCATGGGTTCACCGGTGCCGATAGCCGGACACTGATTCCGCGGGAATGTTGCTCGGAGGAGCCCCGCCGGTACCGGAGACTCGTTCGCAGATTCGCAATTTGGCACTCGCGGCACGCGAGTTGCCGGCCACCTCGCCCTCCGAGGCCTTTACGGGTTTGCGCGTCAGGATGCGGATGCGACCTGCCTGTTTTTCGGCGAGGAAGAACTGTTTGACCATCCGATCTTCGAGGGAGTGAAAGCTGATGACGGCCAGCTTGCCGCCGGGCGCGAGCAGGGCGAGGGCCTGAGGAAGCGCCTCGGCTACGGCTTCGAGTTCATCGTTTACGGCAATGCGCAGGGCCTGGAAAACGCGCGCCGCTGATCGGGCGGCGTGCCAGCGTACTTTCCCCGGTAGCGATCTCTTGATGCAATCCACCAACTCGCTGGTCGTGTGCAGTGGACGGCGTTCGACGATGTGCCGGGCAATCCTTCCCGAAAACCGCTCTTCGCCAAATTCGCGGAAAATGGAAGCCAGCTCTTCCCGGTCGCGTGTGTTCAGAAGATCGGCTGCCGTTTCGCGGGAATCATCGGTCGGGTCGAAACGCATGTCGAGTGGTTCCTCGCGCATGAAGGCGAAGCCACGGCCGCTGACATCGAAATGGTAGGAACTGACACCCAGATCAAAGAGAATCGCCTGTACGCCGGTGAACTGGCGGGACTGTGCGATGCGGGTGATTTCGCTGAAATTTCCAGTGGCAATCTGTAGTCGTCCGGAGTCGAACGCATCAGCCAGACGAATGCGGACTGCGGTCGATAGTTCGGGGTCCCGGTCGATGCCGAGGACCCTTCCTGTTGGCCCGATCCGTTCCAGCATGGCAGCCGTATGTCCGCCACCATCGATCGTGGCGTCGATACAGCGTGCCCCCGGTTCGAGCTGCAAGAGATCGAGCAACTCGGCTGTCAGAATTGGAATATGGACCGGTGCGTTACTCACAGCCCCGCCAGTGTGTTTGCAGCAAGAGCGCTCACTTCTTCGGGCAAGAGAACACGTGGAAAAATGCGATATCCTCCGAGACGTGCCTGGGCACCGGGTGCCCCACCTGCATGGTCTGAACCGAAAAACCACGGCGTGTTGGGAGGAATTTCCAGGTCGCCGTTATACTCCCGTGCGCCGACGGCTCGGCCATCCACATAGAGTGTCGTGACGCCGTCTCCCCAGGTGCAGGTAATGACGTGCGTCTCCTTGGCCTTCCAGTGCGTGATGCCGTAACTGACGCCACTTTCGATTCCCGTATTGTCGCAGAACAGGAACCGTAAATAGGGGCCGTTCTTGAAGATCTGAATCCGGTTTTCAAAGGCATTGGTACGCCATTGAAAGAGAGCGGCGTTCAGGTCGTTATTGCCATCCCAGTCCGGTTGCAGCCAAAAGGAGATGGTTCCTGCGCTGCCTGCAACGTCTTCCGTCGGCGGCATGGCGAGGACGGCATCTTCGCCAAAATAAGCGCCTTCGTGGTCGAAGATGATCCCCTGTTCGAGTAGTGGTGCCGTGTCTCCCTTGTCTGGCAGCGTCGATTCGTTGAGTTTCAGGCTGAGCGCGGGCGCCGAGGGATCATCTGAGTCCGGGTCCTTGGCGCCTTGTGAGCTGGAAGTCTGCACACCTTCGGATGCTGCCTGGAGCTTTCCTTGCAGTCTTGCACCCGCCTCGGGGGCCGAACCACCCGGTA
>CAZEWD010000309.1:0-3447 GCA_964515725.1 uncultured Binatia bacterium (SeqCode) | reverse complement strand
TCACGGCACCCCGACTTCGAAGTGCTCATCGTGGATGACGGAAGCACAGACTCGACTCGTATGGTGGTGAGTGAACAATTCGGTCATCGACGAGAGCTCCGTCTACTCGGTTACGAGACCAATCGCGGCAAGGGCTATGCCGTGCGCCAAGGAGTGCTCGCGGCAAACGGCGAGGCGGTGCTCGTGACGGATGCAGACCTGTCCACACCGATCGAAGAACTCGAGAAGTTGCTGCCCTGGCTGGAACAAGGCTTCGATCTGGTGATTGGTAGCCGTGCCCACTCTCAATCCGAGGTCCAGAGACGCCAGAATTTCCTCCGCGAAAGGGCGGGGAAGCTCTTCAACCTGTTCGTGCGCGCCGTCGTGCGCCTGCCCTTTTACGACACGCAGTGCGGCTTCAAGCTCCTTCGCAATGGATCGATGCGAGGCGTGGTCGAAGCTCTGGAGATCGACCGCTTTGCCTTTGACGTTGAACTCATCGCACTGGCCCTGGCACAGGGACTGCGGGTGGTTGACGTTCCTGTCGTTTGGGTGAATTCCCCCGAATCGACGGTCAGCTTTTGGCGTGGTGCGGAAGCGTATACTGAGTTATGGGCCATTCGCCGCCGCGTGAAGCGTTTGCGTTCGGCCCGTGCGACGGCCTAGGGGAACTCCCGTCCCGCGCGCAAAGTTCGAAACGGAGGATTCAGGCACGCATGCAGCGTCGAAGTGTTCAGGTCGCCCTGCTCGCCGTGGTGCTGTTCGGTGCAGCGGCGCTGCGACTCTACGATCTCAAGAACGTTCCCGCCGGTCTGTTTTGTGACGAAGCGGCTTTCGGGTACAACGGTTACGCCATCGGCAGTACGGGTTACGATGAAAGCGGCAGGTTCCTGCCGCTCCTCGTGTGGTCCTTCGCGGGGTACAAGAATACCGTCTACATCTATACCACAGCGCTGACCACGCGGCTCTTCGGCCTCGATGAGTTTTCCACACGGCTCCCCGCTGCCCTTTACGGCATCGGCTCGATCTATGCGCTCTACGCGCTCGGTCGAACGCTCTTCAATCCATGGGTCGGCCTGTTTGCGGCCCTGTTCCTGGCGGTTGCGCCCTGGCACCTGCATTTCAGCCGTATCGCGTTCGAAATGACACCGTTCGCCTTTCTCTTCACGATGGCGGTGCTGTTTCTTGTGAAATACGTGCAGGGCAGGCGTACATTGCCTCTTGCCGCCTTTCTTTGTGCCGCCTGCCCCTACAACTACGCGCTCTCCACCGTTTTCGTCCCTTTGTTTCTGATCGGCTTCGTAGCGCTCTATTTGCCCACACTCCTGCGCCGCTGGAAGGAAACCCTGCTGGCCGTTGCCGTTGGCGTGCTGACGATCACGCCGCTGGTCCTGTTCTACCGGTGGAATCCACAAGGGGCCCTCTATACCCAGAATACAATGTGGTTCCGGCCCAACGCCCCGCTGCAACCACAGCTCGCCAGGTTTGCAGAGTACTACAGCGAGTTCTTCACTCCCCGTTTTCTCTTTGAGCATGGAGACCAGATCACACGCCACGCCGTGCGCGAATACGGTGAGCTGCTGCCGGTCTTTGCCCCGTTCCTGTTGCTCGGCATCGTCGCTGCACTGCTACGACGCGAACGCTTCAGCAAACTGATGGTATGGTGGCTCGCCGTCTACCCGGTGGGAGCCTCCCTGCTGACCGAGATTCCAACGGCCACCCGCGCCTTTATCGGCGTGCCGGCGTTCTGTTTTCTCACCGGACTCGGTCTGGCAACCGCCCTGTGGATGCTTGGGTTCGTACGCTGGCGCCCGGCAGTACTGGCGCTTCGGGCCGCTGCACTGGCTGGTGTTGCCTATTTCCTGGTTCCACAAGTGACCGATTACGTCCGCTTCTATTTCAACGAATACCCGAAATACTCGGCTCCCACGTACGGGGGTTTCCAGTACGGCTACCGCGACTCCATCGAGTTCATGGAGCCGATGCGATCCCGGTACAGCCTGATGATGATGACCGCCACAGAGGTCAACCAACCGCAGATCTTCCCTCTCTTCTACAACGCTGTGGATCCACGCAAACTACAACTCAATCGGGATATCGGTTATCTGATTGCGGACCCCGCCTTCTACTCCGAATATTCCATCGCCCAGCCAATCCTCTATCAACTCCGCCCCGGCGATCTCACCTACTTCAATGATTACACCATCCTGAAGGACATCGTGGCGCCTGGTGGTCAGAAGGAATTCGTCATCGCCGAGGTACGAACTCGCAAGAATTTCCTCAACAAGTGGCTCGGTCTCGGCCTGTTCGACAACGAAGACGGGAACGGGCCGAAACGGGATTTCATCGATGTCACGAAAATCACCAAGGACCGGTACCGTGGCGCCTTCGGAGATACGTACTGGCGGCCCATCTCACAACGTAATGTGAGGGTCGACCTGAACGCCTTCTACGCAGCGTCCGACCCCAAACATCCCGGTAACCCGGAAAATGTCTGTGCTTACGCGCTCACGAGTATCCGGTCTCCGATCGCCCGGTCTGCCCAGATCGAAATTCTCGGCTCGGGGGATCTGGGCCAGATCTGGTTGAACTCCCAGTTGCTCACTCCATGGCCCCTGAACCTGGGGCGCTCACCGGTGCGCAAGGAAATCTCCCTTGGCGCGGGTTATAACCTGCTTGTCGTGAAAAGCTGTGAATCCGTCGGTGACTGGTATTTCACCGCAAGGATCACGGACAAAGACGGCAAAGACCTTCCCGGGATCACCTTCGACGCCGAGATCCCGACGGAAATCGTTCCGGCGGAAATTGCGCCCTTGCCCGTGAGCGACATCCAACTCGTAGAAGGCTTCGACGAAATCGAACGTTTCAAACACACACAGGAGACCTATGCCGATTATCGGGGTGGGACGGCATCCTGGTGGACTTATGTCCAGGATCTCGAGGGCGAAGTGGTCTGGCGTACAGCCCCGATCCCCGAGAAAAAGCGTACCGTAGCCGTACTCACGGCATCTTTTTCGGAAGTGCCCATCGACGGGGAACTCTACGTCAATGGCAAGTTCGTACTGCCCTTCTCACTCCACGAGGAGCGTGGCCTGACGTCGTGGGCAGCCGGCGCCTACCGCATGTCCTTCCTGTGGAAAATAGACGCTGCAGGCCGCTCGGGAATCCTCCTGGTCGAACTCCCTCCCGAGGCCATCACCGCGGGGCAACCGGTCGAACTGCGCATCACACCGACCAAGGGCGAGCAGAATGGATGGTTCATGGTGAAAGGCTACAAGGATACCCTCAGCCATGAAGCCATGACACCCGAACAACTCGCCGCACTGCTGAAGGGAGAATGGCAGAACCCCGAAACACCCGATTAAGACAGACTCGGCGGCTGGCCGCGGAGGACAGGCACCAGCCATTTGTGGCGGCCCCACGGTGCGGCGGCCGCACGAGGGTATCCGCTCTGGTTGGTTATGCAAA